>JAGAPM010000032.1 GCA_017623265.1 Lentisphaeria bacterium
CCGAACTTTGCGCCGGGTCCGGCGTTGGTCACATATTCACCCACATTGCTCTTTCCATATCCGGGGTTGACGCGGAAGGAAATCATTTCCGGCGTGCCGAATTTGAGGAGGCGGGGCAGGATGGAAATATCATCCAGGTTGAAGATCACGCCGCTTTCCAAGCCCTGCTGAATATCCGCATCGGAAAGGAAGTTTCCGGAGAACATGACCTGCTCGCCGGAAAGTCCAACACTCTTCGCCAACAGGATCTCGTTGACGCTGGCACAGTCTGCGCCGGCGCCTTCCTGGCGGAGGATATTGACGATTGCCGGGTTGTTGCAGCATTTCACCGCATAGAAGAACTGGAAGTCCGGATAGTGCTTTGCAAACGCCTGATAAGCACGGCGGTAATTGGCACGGATCTTCTGTTCATCGTAGACATAAGTGGGGGTACCGTAACGTTCAGCGATCTCAGCGGCGGCGATTCCGCCGATCATGATCTTTTCACCTTCAAACTTCATAAAAAACTCCTGAAATTGATATATTTCTGTTTTCTTTACAAACAGATAATGTAAGCCGTTATTTCAGGAAAGTCAAATCAAAAGTCCAATTTTTCACAAAAAAAGGCGTTACCCGTGAGGATAAAGCCTTGAAATAGCAGGGAGAACGCTTATTTTGAGGCTGGTTCCGCCTTCACATCCAGACCGTGGACCTTGATCTGCAGAGCGGCGCGGAGTGCATTCAATTCTTTGCCGACCGCTTCCTGGGCAAGGAACTGTTTCACCTGTGCCTTGAGCTGTTCATTCAACTCAACATAGCTTCCGGGCGTCTTTTCCAGCAGTTTGATGATGTGATAACCGAACATGGTCTTGACCGGAGCGGAAACATCGCCCGCCTTGGCAAGAGCAAAGGAGGCTTTGGTAAAGTCGGGATCCATCTTTCCCTGTCCACCCATAATCATGGAACCATCGCCGGTAAACGGAGGCAGTCCCCCTTTGCTCTGCTTGCCGGAGGGACAGGAGGAGACTTCTGCAGCCACAGTCGCAAAATCTTCGCCCTTCTTGAGCCGTTCCTGAACGGCTTTCACCTTCGCTTCTGCAGCCGCCCATTCTTCCTTTGTTGCACTCATGAGTTTCTGGGGATTATCGGTAGGCATGACAAGGATATGGGCAACACGGACCATTTCCGGCTGCTTGAACTGGGTTTCCTTGTTGTCTGCGTAGAATTTCTGCACATCGGCATCGGAGACTTTAGCCAGCGCCTGTTTGAATTTATCATCCATGAAAGAACCGATCGCAATGTACTGAACCTGCGTTTCATTCTTCAAGCTTTCATCAATGAACTGTTCAAGGGTCTTTTTATCCTGTGCGAGCTTCTGCTTGACCTGTTCCTGCTGTTCCTTGGGCAGTTCGGCAAAGTTCTTCATGAGTTTTTCTTTTGCCCATGCCTTGTCCGCTTTGTATCCGGCTTTTGCTGCAAGATCAAGGAAATACTTTTCCTGCACAATGTTTTCAACAACTCTGCGGAGCTGGATATTCCGGATGTTTTCCGGCATCTGCCCCAGAATTGTAACGGCACCATCCATATCTTTGAGGCGACCGAGGAGATCGGCTTTCGTCACTTTGTAAGAACCGCTTTCTGCAAGGACATCGGGCAGAGGAGCGAGGATCTGTTCAATAGTGGGTGCCGGTTTTGCGGCGGCAGGTGCGGCGGGTGCAACAGGAGCGGCGGGTGCGGCATTCTGGGCGGGCATGATCGCAGCAGCAGAGAGTGCGACTGCAGTCAACAGGATCTTTGTTGTGAGTTTCTTCATATTTTTCACCTTTCTTGTGTTTCTTTTATTCGGGGACCCGTTTTTTATGCTGTTAGACAGCGATTTTTTAATTTCCGGTTGCCATGTCACGAACAATCGGCTCACCGAAACCATCGGGGAACTGTGCAGAGATAAAGATTCGAAGCAATTCCGCCCGTTCCAGGTCACCGTTTTTTCGGGCTTCCAGCGCATCCAGCCACGGCCAGATAACTTTGCGGTCTTTTTCGATCTTTGCCAATTCATCGGCAGCGCGGATTTTTCGCCGTGCGTACAAAATAACAGTTCTTGCGGCAGGCAGATTTCTTGAGCGTTCCAGAAGACGTTCAGCGTTATCCCGGAGCGTTTCGGAATCCTGAACCGATGCCAGTTTTGCGATCAGCTGATCGACTTCGTTCAAACGTGAGGTAAACTCCAACATCTGGACACGATCCTCCAGAGAATCGTGCTGCGCGAGCATGGACTTCATAAGAGCTTCCGCTTCTGCAAACTTCCCCTGCTCCAACAAATGCCGGAGCTGTACCACATA
>JAGAPM010000033.1 GCA_017623265.1 Lentisphaeria bacterium
CTCAATGTCCCGAAGGGATATGCCATACCGCGCACGGGAACACCGGCGGCGGCTTCCAGATCTTTGCGGTTTTCCAGAATTTCCTCCAGCACGCTCATCAGCGGGATCTGTTCCAGAAAGGGATGAGTCTTGGCATGGCAGGCGATCTCCTGACCGTTGTCCAGATAGAGGGATTTATATTCTTCCATCGGGATATGCCACTCCGTACTTTGGGGACGGCACAGGTTGAATGTACCCTTCATGCCGTACTTGGCAAAGATCTCCACCAGACGGCGGTCATGGATATTGCCGTCATCATAACTGAAAGTGAGGGCTTTCTTTTTTCCGTCTTTCCATACATATTTCAGCAGCATGGCACAATCTCCTTGTTGGTTATTCTTCGTCTTCATCCGTCTTGCGTTCGGCAATTTTCCGGACTTCAAGGAGAGAGACGCGGCGCTGTTCGGTAGCCAGCACCGTAACTTTCAGATGTTCGTATTCAAAGGAATCCCCGTTCTGCGGCAGACTGTGGAAATGTTCCAGGATCCAGCCGTTGAGGGAGACCATTTCGGAATCCAGTTTCAGTTCAAAAAACTCGGCGAAGTCATCCAGAGAAACAAGTCCATCCACCTGATAGACATCTTCCTCCACCTGCTTGAACTGTTCCACGACCTCATCGTGTTCATCCCAGATATCGCCCACCAATTCTTCCAGCACGTCTTCCATGGTCACGATCCCGCAGGTTCCGCCAAACTCATCCAGCACCACGGCAACCTGTGCCTGCTGTTTCTGCAGCTTACGCATGATCTCATTGACTTTTTCATTGGCAAAAGCGAAGACAATAGGCGTAACGATCTCTTTGATCGCCTTCCCGGTGATCCCGGTCCCGGCATAAAAGTTCTTCTGGTGGATCACACCGATGATGTTGTCGATGTTATTCTCGTAGACCAGCAGCCGGGAAAATTTCGTTTCCAGAAAACGGCGTGCGATCTCTTCCTTTGTGCTGTTCAGGGGTACTGCTTCCAGATTCACACGGGGTGTCAGGATGTCCTTTGCCTCCAGTTCGGAAAACTCAATGGCATTGCGCAGAAGTTCGCCGTTATCCTCGTTGATACTGCCTTCCTGCTCCACTTCATCCACAAACATGAGCAGTTCTTCCTGGGACATTTTATTATCGCTTTCCAGACGGAAGATCCTGGAAAGCAGTTTTTTCCAGCAGGAGAAGAGAAAATTGAAAGGCGAGAGGATCCAGACCAGGATCCGCAGCAGCGGACCGGAGAAGATGGCAAAACGTTCGGGACAATCTTTGGCGATGCTTTTCGGGGAAATTTCACCGAAGATCAGAACCACCACGGTGACCACTGCAGTGGAGACCGTTGCACCCAGTTCAGCGCCGTAAATATCGCAGAAAACCAGCGTGGCAATAGAAGCCATAGCAATATTGACAATATTGTTTCCAATCAGGATGGTAGAGATCAGTTTATCGTAGTGCTCGGAAAGTTTGCAGGCGAGTTTCGCTCCCCGTGTGCCTTTTTCGGCGAGGGTTTTCATGCGCGTCCGGTTCATGGACGAATAGGCGGTTTCCGAGGCGGAAAAGTAGGCGGACATTACAAGCAGAAAGATCAGGCTTGCGATTTCTGTAAGATACTCCATTGCGGATCTATTGAATACCTCCGGGCGTAATTTTTCTCTGGTGGCGTGCCCGTCGCCGGATCTCCGGTTGAGATCACCCCGCCGGCGCAACTCACGCGACAGGAATGGTATTTACATTATAACAGAAAATGCGTTTGTCAAGCGATCCGGATAATATTTTTCATTATTTTCACGATAACTTTCTCCGTTTTGAACATTTTTGCCTTGAATTCAGCACTATGGGCTGTAAATTAAACGAAATCACTGAAAAAATCAACAGGAAAGGTGCGTCTTGTTATGGAAAAAAATAAGATCTTACGGGAAGAATTGTGCCTCAACCGCGGATGGCTGTTTCACGATGGCGATATTGTGGAGCTGGCGGCGGACGGTCACAAAAAAGCTTATCTCCAATCAAAAACCCGCTCCACCACCGGTGTGATCTCGCCGGATTTCAATGATTCGGACTGGCAGCCGGTAACTCTGCCCCACGACTTTGTAACCACCCGCACCCCGGTTGCTGAAGTTCCCGGCTGGTGCGGTTGCCGCAAACGGGGCGTGGTCTGGTACCGCCGTCATTTCAAACTGGAAGATTCCGACCGTGGTAAAAATATTGAACTGCTTTTTGAAGGAGCATCCACGCTGGCAAAAGTCTATTTTAACGGCGCGCCGGTCGTCTCCAGCGAGTGCGGCTATACCTCTTTCCGTTGTGATGTGACCCCCATGGCAGAATACGGTGCCTGCCTCAACACCATCGCTGTCCGGTTCGATGCGGAATCCGCCCACGAAGGCTGGTGGTATGAAGGCGGCGGTCTTTACCGGGATGTATGGCTGATCAAACGCTCTGCCTGTCATTTCCTGACGGACGGGATCTATGCCAACCCGGTCAAGGGAGCGGACAGCGTCTGGCACATTCCTTTTGAGGCGGAGATCGGCAATACCGGCATGGAAAAACGGACGGTCAAAGTCCTTGCCCAGCTCATCGCACCGGACGGCAATGTGATCGCATCCATGGAAAGCGCCCCCACCGAAGCTCAACTCTTCCAAACCACGAAAATCGCCATGGATATGACTGCCCCCGCCGATGTGGCGCTCTGGAATCTGGATGCCCCCGTCCTTTACACGGTCAAAGCCACACTGCTGGATGAAAAAGGAATCGCTCTGGATGTGACCAACGTCCGCTGTGGCTTCCGCACCATTGCGTTTGATCCGGATCACGGTTTCTTTTTGAACGGCAGACACGTCAAGTTCTACGGCACCTGCAACCATCAGGATCATGCAGGTGTGGGCGTTGCTGTTCCGAAATCCATTGAACGGTTCCGTCTGCTCAAGCTCAAAGAAATGGGCTGCAATGCCTACCGCTGCGCACACAATCCGCCGTCAAAATCCCTGCTGGATCTGTGCGATGAACTGGGGATCATGGTCATGGATGAAACCCGCCATTACAGCACGGCGGAAGTTTATCTGGATCAACTGATCTGGCTGGTCAAACGGGACCGCAACCACCCCTCGGTCGTTCTCTGGTCCATTCTCAATGAGGAGACGCCTCTCGCCGGAGGGGATGTGGGCTATGAAATGGCACGAAAAATGTGCGGGATCATCAAGAATCTGGATAAGACCCGCTTCACCACCGGTGCCATGAACGGCGGCTACTTCTCCGACCTGAACGCAACTGTCCCCATGGATGTGACCGGGATCAATTACTGGATCCATTCGTACGATCCCTACCGGGAATTCTGTCCGAAAAAATGTATTGTCAGCTCCGAAGATGCCTCCGGACTTGCCACACGCGGGGAAGTGGTCACAAACAAAGATGCAAAAACCCTCGCCGATAACGACAGCGAAGCCGTACCCTGGGGCGCCAACCAGCGGAAAGCATGGCGGGAGATCGATACCCGTCCGTGGATGGCAGGCTGTTTCGTCTGGACCGGATTCGATTATCGGGGCGAACCCACACCCTATCCGTTCCCCGCAAACAGTTCCTACTTCGGACTGCTGGATCTGTGCGGGTTCCCGAAAAATTCCTTCTATGTCCGGCAGGCATGGTGGCGAAAAGATTTGAATATTCTCAAGATCGCCACCCACTGGAACCGGGATGTGGAACCGGGAACCCCGCTTCAGGTGCTGGTCATCTCCTCCAATGCCGCAACGGTGGAACTCTCCCTGAACGGAAAAGTCATCGGGAAACAAGCCACCGATTACTACGAAATGAATACCTTTGAAGTGCCGTATGAACCAGGCGTTCTGAAAGCTGTGTCTTATACGGAGGAAGGCTACATCCTCGCCCAGACATCCATTGAAACCACCGGACCGGCAGTGGCACTCAAACTGATCCCGGACCGTACCCAGATCGCAGATGACGCTTACGATACCATCCATGTCACTGTCTGTGCCGTGGATGCCGCCGGAAGAACCGTCCCCAACGCCAACACCCCGGTCCGATTCTCCGTTCTCGGTGACGGTGTGATCAAAGGCGTTGGCAACGGCGATCCCACCAGTTTGGAAAGCGATCTGGCGCCGGAACGCAAACTCTTCAATGGTCTTGCACAGGTTCTGATCCAGTCCACTGTGGACGGCAGAGGCAAGATCACGCTCTGTGCGGA
>JAGAPM010000334.1 GCA_017623265.1 Lentisphaeria bacterium
CCCATCTGGACCACCGCGGTAAAATCGCGCAAATCAAGGGGATCGAACAGGTTGTGGAACACGCAAAGAACAACGGCGGCGGTGTTCCCATGGTGCTTGGCGGCGACTTCAATGTGCGCCCCGGTACGGAAACGTATCTCTGCGCGGCGTCCCTGCTGAAAGATTCCGCAAAGATCTCCGAAACGCCTGCCACCGGACCTGCCACCACCTTCCACGGCTGGGGCACGCGGGATGACGCCTATATCGACTTCATTTTCGTCAGCGAAGGCACCCGTGTTCTCTCCCACCGGATCGATGATTCCCTTGTTGATGGGGACTTTCCCTCCGACCACTACCCGGTCATTACGGAACTTGTTTGGGAGTAAGGAATTATGCGTGCGATTTCTTTCTGCTGTTTTGCAATCATGACGGCACTCCTGCTTGGCGGGTGCTTCTCAATAGGGTATGGTGGTCCAGAGGTGGATCTCGCCTTAATGACGTCCTTGCGTGTTGCCATGTTCAACGTCCGGGGACCTGCCAATCCGCCGCCGAACGATCAGAAAAGCCGTGAGCCCCGTATCCGTAAAATTATCGACGACAACAAGTTCGATCTTTTTGGTGTTCAGGAGGCGTTCCGGGAAATGCATACCGATCACATCGAAGCCATGCCCGGTTATACCCGGATCGATGGTGGAAACAAGGCTTTCAAAGGCTGGAGCAGAAGGGATTCCATCTTCTACCGGACCGACCGCCTCGAACTGCTGGATCAGGGTATTTTTATGCTCTCGGAAAAGCCCGATTCCCCCGGATCCAAGGGCTGGGACTGTGCGGAAGCGCGTCTGGCGGTCTGGGCAAAATTCGAAGATAAATTCACCGGAAAGATCTTCTACCTGTATAACACCCATCTGGACCATGTGGGTAAACTGGCAAAACTCAATGGTGCGGCGCTGATCGTTTCTCACGCGGAAAAAAATGCCGCCGGTTGTCCCGTGATCCTGACCGGCGACTTCAACTCCACCCCAACAAGCAAAGTGTATGCCCATGTGAGCAGCAGGTTGAACGAC
Organism: Lentisphaeria bacterium; assembly: GCA_017623265.1. Lineage (GTDB taxonomy): Bacteria > Verrucomicrobiota > Lentisphaeria > Victivallales > UBA1829 > SIG77. The sequence continues at coordinate 1,044 of JAGAPM010000334.1, forward strand.
GCAGCAAAGATCTCGGAAACACCCGCCGCCGGACCCGATTTCACCTTTCATGCGTTCGGGCGGGGACGCTCCTGGTATGTGGATTATATCTTTGTCTCGTCCGGGATCAATGTTCTTTCCCACCGGATCATTGATACACTGGTGGATGGTCAATATCCCTCCGACCATTATCCGGTTATGGTGGAAATTGAGCTGAAATAAGGTTGTTTGCGGAAAAATTTTGCACTTTTTTCGATTTTTCTTTTGATAAAGTGAAAAATGCGGTTATAGTTCTATGCTGACAAAAATACATTTTGTGATTTAATTTACGGAGGTAAACATGAGCATCAGCGATCTGATGGACGAACTCGAAGAAAAGATGATGAATGCGGAAGAAGCCATGAAGCATGACTTTATGGCGATCCGTACCGGCAAAGCCTCCACCGCTCTGGTGGAAAACCTGCAGGTGGAATATTACGGCACGATGTCCAGACTGAAAGATATTGCCGGTCTTTCCACGCCCGATCCCCGCACGATCGCCATTCAGCCGTGGGATAAATCCGCCCTTTCCGCCATCGAAAAGGCGATTCTCGCCTCTTCCATCGGTATCTCCCCGGTCAACGACGGCAAGATCATCCGTCTTCCGGTTCCGCCCCTGACGGAAGAACGCCGTATGCAGCTTGCCAAGCAGGTGAAGGCCCGCTGCGAAGAAGCGAAGGTCTCCATCCGCAACATCCGCCGCGATGGCAACGAAGCAGTCAAGAAAGCGGAAAAAGATTCCGAAATCACGGAAGACGATCGCAAGTCCATGCTGGAAGACATCCAGAAGCTGACCGATGATTACATCAAGCAGCTGGATGCCGTTGCAGCCGATAAGGAAAAAGACCTGATGACGGTCTGACCCTTCAGACGGGCAGCTCCCGACCTTGCCTTCACCGGCTTGGTTGCGGCGTAAAAAAGATAAAAATGGCGCAGAGCGGAAAATCGTTCTGCGCCATAATTTTTCAAGCGGAACAATCCTCAAAACAGGATCAGTCCAACCGACAACAACAGGCTACCTGCAATCTGCCTGCAGAGAGAGACGGAAATGTTGCTCTTCCGGAACACCGGAAAATCTCCGTTCGCTTTATCCTTGGCTATGAGCATCGGCAGATCCGTATACCCGATAGCCATGAGGGTATGGAGAATTATTTCTGTTATCGTACAGACAAGTCCGGGAAGGGAGATCAATCCGGAATTGCGTTCAGACTCTTGATGGCATCGCCTTTGGGAGGTGCAGGCAGGCTTGCAGCGCCATTGGCTTTGAGACCGAGGAAGGGCAGATCGCGGATCTCTTCATAGTCCTGATCAGGTCTGGCTTCCCGTCCGCCGACCGCTGTCACAAATCCGGACTTGGGATCGACACTGAGCTTCGGGATGCCGTCGATCCGGACAAGGATCTTGCGTTCGTCCAGTCTTCCATCCGGTGTAAATACATAATACGCGAAGACTTTGCTGCTTGCGGCAAGAATCACATGGAGTCTGCTGAGGAAGTCGATCTGGCACTGG
>JAGAPM010000335.1 GCA_017623265.1 Lentisphaeria bacterium
CACGGTTTGATCACGGTCTCCGGACGGGAGCTGCCCGCATGGAGGAAGTGGCCGCGGAACTCCAGAATCGTGCCGAGGCGTCCTTCATCAATGAGCTGTTTCGCCCGCATCACCGCAGGGGAGAAACGGTATTGCAGCACCATCTGGGAGATGCCGGTATAATCCTTGAGGAGCGCCTGGATCTCCTCCGCTTCGGCGGCAGAGGAAACAAGAGGTTTTTCGCAATAGATATGTTTGTTGTGCCGGATCGCCGACTTCAGCACTTCGGCGTGGCAGTCATTGGGCGTGGCAATATCGACAATATCGATCTCCGGATTTTCCGTGATCGCTTTGTGGTCGGTGACGGGGATCGCATCCAGCAATTCCGCCGCCGATTCCGCCGTTTCCGGGTGAGCGGTGCAGACATGGGTGACCTTTACGCGATAACCCGCCATTTTGTAGTAAAACGGCAGGTTCGCGTAACAGCAGGCATGGACTTTGCCGATGGCACCGAAGCCGATCAGCCCGACACGGAGCGTCCGGCTGGGCATTGTCAGATCTCAAACATCCAGTTGTGGGTGTCTTCCAGTTCACCGTACTGGATCCCGGTCAGGGTGTCGTACAGTTTCTTGGAGACAGGGCCGCACTCGTTGCCGTAGGTGATGGTCTTGCCATGGATCGTGACAGAGCTGATGGGCGTGATGACCACAGCCGTACCGCAGGCACAAACTTCTTTGAACTTGGGCAGTTCTTCTTCCGCCACGATGGGGCGTTTTTCCACGGTCATTCCCAGGTCGCGGGCAACTTCCATAAGGGACATATTGGTGACGCTGGGCAGGATGGAGGGAGAATCACTGGTCACATACTTGCCGTCTTCCGTGATGGCGAGGAAGTTGCTGGTACCGAATTCGTCAATGTATTTGTGTTCCTTCGGGTCGAGGAACAGGGGAACCGGGTAGCCTGCCTTCTTCGCCAGTTTCGCCGGCATGAGGCTGGCACCGTAGTTGCCGGAGCATTTGTACTGTCCCATCCCCTTGGGGGCGGCACGGTCATAGTCTTCGATCACCAGTGTGGGAACGCCCTTGAGACCTTCTTTGTAGTACTTGCCAACGGGCATGACCATGATGATGAATTCGTATTCATCCGTCGGCGCAACACCGATCATGGGACCGGTGCCGATGTACAGGGGGCGGATATAAAGAGAACCGCCGGAGCCGTAGGGCGGAACATAGTCCACGTTATCCAGCACAACTCTGTGGATAGCTTCCAGGAACATTTCTTCCGGAATTTCCGGACCGAGAAGCTGGTGGGCAGTGCGGTTCATGCGCTTGGCGTTTTCCCAGGGACGGAACACACGGACCTTGCCATCCTTGCAGCGGAATGCCTTGATCCCTTCAAACGCATTCTGTCCGTAGTGCAGACAGGTTGCGGCGATGGACATGGAAACATTCGGGTCAGATGTCAGTTCGCCTTTGTCCCAGGCACCGTTTCTGTACTTATAACGGATGTTGGAGCGGGTGGGCATATAGCTGAAACCGAGAGAGTCCCAGTCGATGTCCGTTCTGATTTCGCGATCGTAAGCCATGATATTTTCTCCTGATTTGTAAAAATTATATGTTCTGCCCTATAAAATAACATCATTTGTGCAGATAGTCAAAAAAAAATTGAAATTTTTTGTTGAATTTTTCTGAAAATGGAGTAAATTGTTATTGTAATAAACCAGAAACAATACAAAATCAAAGGAATCAGAACGATGAAAATGACAAAGTTCGCTATGATCGCAGCCGTTTCTCTCGGCATCGCCGGTCTCTCCACCGCTTGCACCGAAGACACCGAACGCCCGGACAGCATGTTCTGGATCGGTGACAAACCCGTTGGCGCCGATAACGGTTTCACCACCGATGACGGCAAAAAAGGCGGTAATGGAAACGGTCTCGGTCTTGAAAGCGGCGATAACGGCTTCGGCAATGGCGAAGGCGAAAACAATCAGGCAGGCGGCTACGGCGAATTCAATCCGGAAGATCAGGATTACGTAGACGGTTTCGGCAGAAAGATCACCAACGCCCCCGATTTCATGCCGGTCTACTTCCCCTTCGATACCTTTGCAGTCGCCCCCACTGAAAGTGCCAAGATCAGCGCAATCGTCACCTTCCTGAAAACCAACTCCGGTACCGGCGTTGTGATCGAAGGCAACTGCGATGAACGCGGTACGCAGGAATACAACCGCGCCCTCGGCGAACGCAGAGCCTCCGCCGTGAAAGATGAACTGATCTCCAATGGCATCAGCGAAGACCGGATCAGAACCCTCAGC
>JAGAPM010000336.1 GCA_017623265.1 Lentisphaeria bacterium
CCCGTCGCAGGGAGCCACAATATCGGCGTGGTCCAGATACCACTGTGCCTCTTTGACAGCGATCTCGGCAGAAGCGATCCGGGCTTTCAGCAGCTTTACGTCGCCGCCGCTTTCCCGACTGTCTTTGTCGAACGGCGCACGTTCTTTCTGGTCCAGTTCCTCCTGCAGTTCCTTGATGGCGGCTTTGGCATTTTCCAGACGGAACTCCAACTGATTGGTGTCATAGCGTGCAATGACATCACCTTTTTTGACCGTATCACCGGATTTCCAGAGTTTGCCATCGGGAGTCCGGCACTCGGCAATAGGGCCGTCAAACCACGCATAAACGGTAGTGATCTCCGGCGCTTTCAGTTCAAATTCCGCATTGACTTTTTCAGGGATCGGCAGGAACATTACATAAACCAGCCCTGCCAGTACCAGCAGCCAGAAAATCAATTTGAAGCTGACCATCCGTTTCCGGCTGAATGCCCGGATCCGGGAGGCATCAATGAGCTGACAATACAATGCTTCCGCATAACTGGAAGCCAGCAGTTTCGCCGCTGTCATAGCGTATGCGGGGATCTTCCCTTCAAATTCCAGCAGCCATACCAGCTGGATGGCAGGCTTTTTCATGAACGGAGGTGCTTTCAGGGGAACAAGCAGCAGCGTAACATTATCCGGACACAATTCCCGCACGGCGTTTCCGTTGCCGTATTTTTCCGCATCCGCACCGGTGATTTCCAGATTTTCTTCCAATCTGCCGGTTGTTTCCAGCAGTTCCCTCTGCAGAACCGCCTGACGGCTATGCTTGTTCACAACCGGCTGGGCGTACTGGGAAAGGATATCCACTTTTCTGCCGCGGATCTGCAGCAGAGTGGAGCTGCGGAACCCGACAACCGGACGGGCATTGTTGACTGCCATGACGGCAGCCGTTTGAAAGTCGGGCGCATTGAAAAGATCATGTCCCAGACGCATCATTACGCCGAACGCCTTGAGGCGTGCAGCCATTTCCTGCAGTTGATCACTCGGGCCGGGCATATTTGAACTCTCCTATCATACCGGCAGTGACTTTGCCGTCCTTGTTGGGCACCAGTACACGGATTTCGATCGTGTTGCTCCGGTGGTCCGCATGGGTTGCGATTTCATAAACAACACCCTTCAGAGTCAGTGCCGGTTTCGTGTCTGTACAGGTCACTGTAACTTCCGTGCCGGGTTTCAGTTTGTCCAGCATGGAAACCGGTACAAACATGGTCGCTTTCAGCTGGTTGTCATCAATGATTTTCATCAGGGGCTGACCGGCTCTCAACGTTTCGAAAGAACGGGTGTTGATCTCCTCAATCCGTCCGTCAAAAGGAGCGAGGATCCGGCAGTAGGAAAGCTGGGTCTGGGCATCTTTCAAGTTGACATGGGTCGCTTTCAGGCGTGCTTCTGCGGTATTGACTTCCAGTTTCGCCTTTTTGATCTCCAGCTCGCTGGTCATGCTCTGCTTGTACAGGTCTTCCTGGATCACCAGCGCTTCTTTGGCAAAGTCCCGCAGAATGATCTGCTCGGCGATCGTTGCATTGACCCGTTCGATCTCGATCTGATAATGAGTGGGATCCAGTGTCACCAGCAGTTCGCCGCGTTTGAATTTCTGACCGATGATCAACTTGTTTTCCTGCACGACCCCATCGATCCGGGAGGAAAGGATCGCTTCACGGTAGGGAAAGAACACAACGCGGGTCGTTTCGGTATCATCAGCAGCTTGGGAGAATGGCAGAATGGTAAACGCCGCCATCACAGCCAGGAATAACTTTTTCATGACAAAAGTCCTTTCTTTCTTATAGATAAAAATAATTATAAGCTATATTTTATCACGCGCAAGGCATTCTGTCAAATCAAAACAGAGAAAAAAATCGGAATTTTGAGTAAAAAACAAGAAAAAATCTCTGCATACCGGGTGGGGTATACAGAGATTTCCAGAAATTCTGATTTTTCAGAAGTGGTTTACTTGCTCTTGATTTCCAGCAGTTCCACTTCAAAGACGAGGGCGCTGTTCGGTGCGATCATGCCGCCGGCACCCTGTTCGCCGTATGCCAGATTGGAGGGGATGAAGAAACGGTACTTGGAACCGACCTTCATCAGCTGAACGCCTTCCGTCCAGCCCGGGATCACCTGATTCAGGGGGAATTCCACCGGTTCGCCGCGCTTGATGGAGCTGTCGAAGATCTGACCGGAGATCAGCGTGCCTTCGTAGTGGACCTTGACCACATCCGTTGCCTTCGGGCTGGCACCATCGCCTTCGGTAATGACTTCATACTGCAGACCGGATTCCGTGACTTTGATCCCGTCCTTCTTGGCGTTTTCTGCCAGAAAGTCTGCGCTTGCTTTTGCATTTTCGTCCGCAACTTTCTTCTTCTGTTCGTTGGCGATCTCCTGCAGTTTCTTTTGGAAATCCTGCATGATCTGGTGGTATTCCTTTTCTTCCAGCTGGGGCTGTGCGCCGTTCAGAAGATCGGTCACGCACTGGATGATGACTTCCTTGTTGACATCCAGCGGGAGCTGAAGCACGGAGGCGGAGATGTTCATGCCCAGCGCATAGCTGAACTTGTCCTGTTCGTTCTTGAGTTCGATTGCCATAGTTTTATTCCTTTATGTTGTTATGGTTCGTTTGCAATCCTGATATTATAGCTCACTTTTCCGAAAATGAAAATCACTTTTGCAAAATTATCCGAAAAAAGTATGCTTTCCTCTTGAAATAGAGGCTTCGTGCTGTATATTAAATCCAGTTTTATGCCTCATGTCCCTATCGTCTAGAGGCCCAGGACACCAGGTTCTCATCCTGGTAACACGGGTTCGAATCCCGTTGGGGATGCCACTTTTTTGATTCCTTATTCCTTTGCACACGGGTTCGCCATGTCATTCGACATGGTGCAAATCCCGTTGGGGATGCCATTTTTTTTACACCAGTCCGTAACCCGTTGAAAGCCAAAGCGTCAGCTTTTCTTCCGGATCAATGCCGCAAAGGCGCCGTCGTGACTTTCTCCCGGCAGCAGAAGACGGCTCTTCACAATCTCAAAATTGGGGTGTGCAAGCACAAAGTTTTCCGCCTGTTTCAGATCTTCTTCCGGCTCAATACTGCACGTGGAATAGAGCAGTTGACCGTTGATTTTCAGGATCCGGGCGAGCGAATCCAGAAGCCGGGTCTGGAGCTTGACCGTATCAATGAGACGGCACTGGCTGAACCGCCACGGCGCATCCGGGCGTCTGCGGAAGACACCGCTGTTGGTACAGGGAACATCCGCAAGAATGAAGTCGAAAGTGTTCGGGGAGAAGGGCGGCTCAAGGGCATCTGCAGTCAGGCTGCGACAGCGTACACCCGCCCGTTGAAGATTCCGGTTCATCTGCATGAGACGCTTCTGACTCTTGTCACACACGGTCAGTTTTACCGTCGCCGGATCGCAGAGATCGGAGAGCATCACGGCTTTGCCGCCGGGCGCAGCACAGCAATCCAGCAGATACCCTTTCGGTGCTTCATCCAACAGACTGAACGCCATAGCAGTTGCCGGGTCCTGAATGTAGATCCGGGCTTTTTCCAGATAATTCCCGCTGAAAAGAGGCGCAGGATTTTTCATGGAATAAAACTGAAATCCGGTGCTTTCCAGAAAATCCAGTCCCTTGACCGGTACCGCTCCTGCCGCTTCCAGTTCCGCACGAGCCGATTCATCCCGCAGACGGAATGTCAACGGCGGATTGGAGGCGAAAAATCCGGTCATTTCTTTCATCTTATCCCTGCCGAAACATTCCTCCCAACGGACTTTCAGTTCCACGGGGAAAGAGACCGGAATATCATCGTGCTTGAACGATTTATCCCGCAGAAACGAGCGCAGCATGGCGTTGACAAAGCCCCCGCCGCCGGGACCACGGAGCTGTTTTCCTGTATCAACAGCCACATTGACCGCCGATTCCGGGGCGATCCCTGTCTGGAAAAAAATCTGGGTCGCCGCACAGGCAACGATGAGACGCATATCCTGCCGGACCCGTTCGTGTTTCGCATGTTTTGTGATCAGCCCGTCAATAAAACCTTTGTGCCGGAAGTATTCAAAAAGCAGGTCGGAGACCGCTGCCCGTTCGGGTGCATTGCTTTCCCGGAGATCATCCAGAAGCACATCCAGAGTCAGATCGTCATTCTCCCAGGATGCCGCCAGATTTGCCGCTGTGGTAAGGATCTTCTGAGAGATTCCGCTCGTTTTTTTCATAAAATCACCATTCTTAAGTCGTTTTTTCTGTTTATTCCACATAATATAGCACTGTTTTTCAATTTTTTCACCCTTTGGGCTTTTCTATTTTCAAAAAATGTGCTATATTGTCAGTAATGATGTAAAAAAACTTATTTCAGCAGGAGTGAAGAAGATGAAAGAACTTTCCATTGCGTTTATCGGTGCGGGTAAAATGGCGACCGCCATTGCGGCAGGTCTGGCAAAAAACACCACGGGACTTAAGGTCCGGGCGTATGATGTTTCCCCGGCGGCGGCAGAATCCTTCACCGCAGCCACCGGTTTTACGTGCTGGTCCTCCATGGCAGAAACGCTGGCAGATGCGGAAATCGTTCTCCTTGCGGTCAAACCCCAGGATGCGGCGGAAGCCCTGAAAGAAGCCTCTTCCCATCTGACCGGGAAACTGCTGATCTCCATCGTTGCCGGTTGGAAGATCGCAACTTTGCAGGAACATGCGGAACTTGACCGTGTGATCCGGGTGATGCCCAATACGCCCGCACTGGCAGGGGAGGGTATGAGCTGCTATGCTCCTGCGGATGCCGTCTCTGCCGATGATCAGGCGGTGGCGGAAACGATCCTTTCTGCAGTCGGGAAAGTCCGGCTTGTAGCGGAAAAACAGCTGGATGCCGTTACCGGTTTGAGCGGAAGCGGTCCGGCTTATGCGATGGAATTTATTATGGGGCTTGCCGATGGCGGGGTCTTCTGCGGTCTCCCCCGGGATGCTGCTTTGGAACTGGCGATCCAGACCGTTCTCGGAACTGCGGCGTTGTGCCGGGAAACGCCCGCAAAGATCGCGGAACTGCGGGATGCCGTGATCTCCCCCGCCGGAACGACTGCCTGCGGGATCATGGAATTGCAGAACGGTGCCTTCAAGGCGACTGCGGCAAAAGCAGTGATCGCGGCGGCAAAACGTTCCGAAGAACTGGGCAAAAATAAATAAAAAGCCGTTTTTTTTGAAATTTTTGACTTTTCGGGCTTGAAAGTTCAGAAAAGTACGGTATATTAAACACCATCATCGCGGAGAGATGGCCGAGTGGTCGAAGGCGCAGCATTGGAAATGCTGTGATGTTCACGCATCCGAGAGTTCGAATCTCTTCCTCTCCTCCAATAAAAAAACCGCTTCTTAAAAAAGCGGTTTTTTCATTACTGTCTAAGTAAATTTAAAATATCATCCGTTGTAGTATTTTCTGTAACGGTAAATCTTCCTAATGAATATCCAGAGAGTCTGATTCC
>JAGAPM010000337.1 GCA_017623265.1 Lentisphaeria bacterium
AATTTTCATATATTGTTCCTTCCTGCAGTCCCAACTTCATTTTTCTTTCAGGACGATAAGGGCGTATCCCTCAAAGACCGGCAACCTGACTTCGGTATAATCGCCGTTGTTTCTGAACGCAAGGGGCGTCATCGCCGGAGCGAGAACGACCTCACTGATGTTGCGTCCGGCGGTCAGCACCTCAAAAGATCCGTTCACGACGGCAATGGGATCTTCCACCACCATGGTATCGGCGCGTCTTTCCGGGCTGTATGCCACGATACTGACATTCAGGTTATCGGGCTGTTCATTGACGATCACTCTGGCGCAGGCGGGCAGTTTTCCCACCTTGAACAGCGGTTTCTCATTGAGCCACTTGAGAATATTTCTCACAATATCCCGCAGATGCAAAGGTCCCCGGTTGGCATATCCGCTGAAAATATCACCGGAACACCAGACACATTTTCCCTTGACCGTGATGAACGGCAGATCCGTTTCTTCCTGCGGGGGCGTATAGGAAATGGCATGGGTCCCGGTCCATTGCCGGTTGTAATAAGGTTTGACCAATTGTGCAACGACTTCAGCGCCAATCGATTTTGCCGCACTTGCCGGAGCGTAGAGCGAGAGGAACATATCGTCCAGACCTTCCGAAAAAACGTCCTTCATCCGGAAGTAAACCGGATCCAGCCCGCTTTCTCCCTGATATTCAATGCCCAGTTCAGCGCCGAACTTTTTTGCGGCTTCCGCACCGCTGGCAAGAAACGCGCCGCCGCGGGCAATGTGTTCCCGGATCCGTGCGGCAAGTTCATCGGAAATTTCCAGTCCTTCCGGCAGGATCAGGAGTTTGTACTGTTCCCAGGTCTTGACGCTGTCCGCGATCACCACATCAAACTGCACCTTGAGTTCCTCCAGCATCCGGACGGCACTGCGGAGCGCTTTCGAGTAACGGAACGGAAATTCATCCCGGGAGGCAACGATCGCAGTATCCGTCAGCTGCACGGCATTTTCCAGCCACGGGTCGTACTTCTGAAGTTCCGTATAGACATCATGGATCCGGTCAAAGACCGCCTGATCTTTGTCGCCCCGGGGGTGAAAATGCCCGCCGATATTCGGTCTCATGCCGTGCGCCATACCGTAAATCAGGTCATACATCAGGCTGTCTTTTGTACGCAGTCCGCCGAAATCGCCCCAGTCGTAAAATCTGCCGGTCATGTTCAGCACCTGCATGCCGGGTTTGATGTTGCGGATGAAGTGCGCCATGGAAGGCAGACATTCATAGCCCCAGATCGAGGTGGGCAGACATTCAAAGTCAAAGAACGTTTCCAGATCCCGCACATCCCCGAAAAGCGGTCCGTTGAAAAACAGCATGGGATCCGGGATGATCTCTTTGACCGTTGCGGTTATATCCCGGCACATACGCATGACGGATTCGTGCGCAAAGGCGGTGACGGCACGCTCATCCGTATAGTCGATATTTTTCTCCTTCATCATTTTGACGCAGGTCGGGCAGACACAGGGAAAGTCGCACAGGCAGTCGATAAAAAATCCCTGCACAGGATATTTCTGCGCCACTTCCCGGATCATGGCAAACAGATGATCCCGGAACGGCGAATTGAAACATGCCGTGATGGAGAACGGATCGATCTGCCCGTAGAGATTGTGACCGTCATCAAAACGGTGGGTTCGCCATTCCCGGTGTTCGACCAGTTCCATGGTGCTGATTCCGCCGTTCAGGTATGCAACCAGAGCGATATCTTTCTTCCGGCAGCACTCGGCAAGTTTTCCGAACAGGTCGTAATCCAGAGCGGGGTGGCGGGTACCGATCTGCGTGTTGTAATATGCCATTCCCACATTACAGCGGGCATGGAACGCAATATAATCCACATTGCTTCTTTTGGCTTCATCGGTAAAATGTTCCGGGTCGAAATCTCTGCCGACATCCGGATTTTCCATCTGCGTGTGGTTGTCATAGAACAGGGCATATCTGACTTTGTGCATTTTCCGGCTTTCTTTTTTTATGGAGTTTTATCAGGATCACGCAAAACATCTGACTGCAACGCAGCAGAACCTCTTCTTCAAGGCATGTCTTTAAGGTAAGGCGCTCCCCGGATAATGTCAAGGTCAAAACGAAAAAAACACCGTTTTTTTGCTTACAGCGGCAAAGAGTGCATCTACCGTGGGAAGGTACAAACATGCCAGCAATCGCTGACGGGCACAAAAAATTACCCGTCCGACAACAACATACAGACATGAAATGTTGACAGGGAACAGGACTGCGATTTGATTGATTTCCTGAAAGATAAAATAAGAGAAATCATATCTCCGCAAGCTGCTGCCAGTCAAACACCACTCCCAGCGGCGGATTCTTCTCCGTATTCAAAAACTGATACACTTCTGCCGCAGACCGGGGACTGACGATCCGGTTGGTCATGGGCTTGACATTGATCTTTCCGGCACGCAGCAGTTTGAGGAAAGTCTTGTAGTCGTCCATTTCCGTCCACAGCCCCGGCGCCGATTCCAGCGCCGACCGTGTACAGGTGTGGGCGCCGATCAAATTGATCCCCTTACCGTGGATATATTTATAAACATTGATCGGCTGGTCGGAAATGCGGGTACAGCCCAACAGAGAAATACGCCCCATTTGTGCCGTATATTCCAGAGCCTGCTGCAAACCGTTCAGCACGCCGGTAACTTCCACGGTGGCGGCGGGTCCTTTTCCATCGGTCAGAGCGCGGACCTGTTCGATGAAATCGGCATCCTGCGGATTCAACGCATAGTCTGCCCCCAGCTGCAATGCCAGTTCCCGGCGTTCCGCGCTGAAATCGCAGGCAAGCACAGGGTATGCTCCGGAAAGTTTGGCAAACTGCACGGCAAAAAGACCCAGCAGCCCCAGCCCGGCGACCATACAGCTTTCCCCCAGTTCCAGACGCAGTTTGCGTACGCCCAGCATGGGAAAACTGGCAATATGGGCAAAAGCCGCATCGATCAGATCAACATCGTCCGGAAGTTTCAACAGATCTTTTTCATGCTTGACGATCACGGAACGGTGTCCGCCCCAGCCAACGATCACTTTATCCCCGGGAGCCAGCGACCGGACAGCAGGTCCGCATGCGATAACTTCTGCGGTAAAACTGTAGCCAACGATTCGCGGGAATTTGCCCTGCACATCCTGTGCAACACTGGTATTGGGCAGATCGCGGTAGTTTGCCAGTTCCGTACCGGTGCTGATGACATCGTAAAGCGTTTTTACAAGGACTTCATCACCGGTCAGGTTCAGGTCCAGCGTTTCCTCCACCAATTCTGCTGTTTCTTTTTTGGGAAAAACAACATTATATCGTACAATTTTCATCTTTTATTTCCTTCTCTGTGAAAGTCTCCAATATTATAAGTGTTGTTCACGAAAAATCAAGCATTTTTTATCAGTTTCCATACAAAAAGAAAGAAGCAGGGGAAAGAACCTTGTTCAAAGATCCTTTCCCCTGTTACAGTATCAATTTCGACTGCTTCAGATCGTCAGCAGGTCATTGAGCGCTGCATCAAAGTCATCATGGAACTGGGATGCCTTGGCAGTAAGTTCCACTGCCGGGATTTCCAGCAGCAGATCTTCCAGCGCATCCATCACATCCTGTGCGGCGGTCAGATCCATTTCCGTATCGCCATCCAGGCTGACCGGTTCCTGCGCTTCGATCACGTGGTGTTCGTAGCGGTCAAACACCTTGTGATCATCCAGGATCTCATCGTCATGGATTCCGTACATTTCATGATGAGTCTGAACGCTGGTCGAAATCGGTTCGGCATCGACGCCCAGATCATACCGGTTCGATCATCCTTTACCGGTCGTTATTGAAAAGCTCGTTATGCAAGATCCGCCGGACAAGAGGATTGGGCTGGATCTGCCGGTTGTACTGCTTGAAGTAGTAGTCATCAAGAGCGTTGAATCCCAGGAATTTATTAAAATAATCGTTCAACACATCGCCCACGGCACCGGATCGGCTGATCCCTGCAGCACAGTTGATAAACAAGTCTTTTTCGGGATCGATTTTTGCAATAAAATCCCTGATTTGCCCAGCCATGGTCTGATCAAAAAGAATCAGAGTCCCGTCCGAATCTTCGGTAACGTCATCAAACCGGAGGCGCAAAATATTTTCCCCCTCCACCGGAATGGCACAAAAAGGATCTTTTTCCGCCGAATGGCGGATCGTGATAAAATTTTTTTCCTTCCAGAAAGGAGACTCCGGCTCCTCATAAACGGGGCGTGTTGAATCCGGCAAACAGTATTGCCGGTAAAAAATCTGCGGAACAACTCTGATCCTCATTCTTCACTCCTTTCCACATCTCTCGCAGCCGTCTGCTCCGCCAGAGACTTCCGGATATCGGGACAATACGCTTCGATCTTTTTCCACTGGCGTTCTTTCACATTGACTTCGCGCCAATCCGGATGTTTCACTGCAAAACTTTCGGCGATATCGTCCCAATTCACATCTTCATCATCCAGCGCATCCAGAGGGCAGTATTTGTGAAAAATGAAATCCACATTACACCAGACCAACTTACTCCAGTCACCGGGATCCAGATTCTTCAAATCTTTGTCTTTCAGCTTGATACGATTATCGATCAAAAAGCTGCTGATGCTGTCTCTGGCATAATATGCGAGGGAAATGATCTCCCAGGTTTCCCAATCGCGAAACATCCGTGCAGACCGCTCTTCCGGAGGGAAAGCCCTGTCCGTATCAAAACGATCCGCCAGCATGAGATTGTAACGGATTTCATCCCGCAATTCCTCCACATCAAAAACATCGTCATCCCACTCATCCTCATCAGCCGCTTCCGGCCGGAAGCGGATCAGGGATTTCCACAGAGCCGGCGAGATCTGTGTCCGGTCCAGAAATGCCAGCACATCTCTGTCGCAGCAATTATAATCAAAGAGCATCCCCCAGACATTTTCCTCCAGAGCAGCCCAATCCTCCGGGTTCATGGTGCGTTTCCGGGCCTCCGCATAAAATACGGGCAGTGTTTCCCACGGATCATATCCGGGCGTTGAGGGTTCCCCCACGATCTCCTTGAAAAGAGCATTCAGATCAACCATTTTTTCTCTCCTTATTTTTGATTTTATTTCAGATTGAGTTCTGTCTTCAATTTACGGCATTTCTCTTCCAAATTCTTCATTTCAGCCGGCTTAAGAGGGGCGTCATGTTCTGCCCAGGCAGCACGGAGAAATACATAAAGTGTGGTGTTCTCCGCCGCAATCTCCCCGATCGCATTGACCGCAGCACCGTTTTCTGCCATCTGGATCAGCTTCCACTCAATGGGACCGTTCAGACGGATTTCCGGCAGTTTTCTCCATGTCATGAACTGCAACGGTTTGACCGCTGTTTTTTCCCGTGCGGCGGCATAGGCAAGCAGATAGTTGATGGATGTTGCCGCCTGTTTCACCGGATTTTTCTCTGCATCCGCCTTCCGGTTCAAACCGAGAACAAAACCACGGGCTTCCCCTTCAAATCCCTGTTTGACATGGAATTGGAACTTTTCTTTTGCTTCCGCCGGAGCATCAGCCGGACACCCCAGCAGCTCCATCATCCGATCCGATACAGGGACCAGATAGGTGGCGGGGAAAAAGACCGTTTCCTCCGGAGATCCACTGCGACATTCCTGAATCCCCATGACCGGGCGCTGGGAGGTGGCAATCAGTTCCCCTTCACTGTTGATGATGACCGCATGAACATACTTGAGGTCATCCGCCTGCCGGTAAATCCGGTCTACCATCGCTTCCAGCGACGACAGGATCTTTCCATCCAAAGTCGTCCTGACTTCGTTGCCCAGTCGTTCCCGATCGATGATTTTTTCGATCCCGCTGATCCCGTGGTCATCGTATGGCGCATGGGTCGTATAACCGATCAGAGCTGCTGCTGTTTCCGGCGTATTGTTCGCCTCACGATAACGCACACCGTCCCGTGTCCTGCTGAAACGGCTGTAAACAAGTCCATTTCCAGTCCGGTCCGTAATCACCGGACGCAGTTGCGGCATGGTTTTACCGATCGATTCGCGGTGGTAAAAACACAGGAATACGGGAATCAGTATGCAAACAAGATTGGTCAGCACCAGTACCAACAGGATGATCTTCCATTTCAGGTTCATTTTTTCTGCCATTTTTTATTCCTTATTTTTGTTTCTTATTTCCGTCCAACTTCCTGATAACTTCAATACCAAAAAGATCCGGTTCAATATACTTTTTCAAGACTTCCGGAGGGACCACCCGCCGGATCCGCTCCCAGTCACGTTCGGTAAACTCATGCCACGGGCAAAGCGGATGCTTCAAAAATTCCGGTCTGCGTGAGACCAGCACACTCCAATCGTGGTTCCGGCATCTGGCACCATGATCCGGATAAGTCAGCTTTTTGAGGTCTTTATCTGAAAGCATGACCTTGTGATCCAGCAGCCAATTACCGAACTGCTCCTGACTTTCGCAAGCACGGATCGTATATTCCGGCGCCCATTCGATCTCTCTGCCGAACATCTCCGGCGTGATCGTTTTGTTTTCCACAGCTTTCAGCAGCACATCTTCCGGACAATATTGAAGGTATCCCGGGTAAAAGAATGCAACTTCCAGCCATTCCAAGGCGCTCAATTTTCCGGGCGAAAAAGCCGGATGCCGGATCATATCTTCATTTTCGATCAGCAGGAAAGCCCAATCCGAACCATTCAGGCGTCCGAAATCGAAATATTGTTCCACTTCATCACTCACCGGGGCATAGGCAAGAACAGGACACCAGCTATCCGTCTCCAACATCTGCCAGTCTTCGTGATCAGCCCCGCTCTTTACAGCCTCCTCATAAAACTTTTGGACACAGGAAATTACATCATAACTCTCCCCTCGATCCACGATTTCCTCAAACAATCTGTTCAAGTCAACTTTCATTGCACTTCTCCTTCTGCGCCCCTACTTTTTTCAAGCGTGAGCGATACCAATTTACATC
>JAGAPM010000338.1 GCA_017623265.1 Lentisphaeria bacterium
CTCTTTGACAGTTTTGCAACGCCTCCTTCGCATGAAACGTCTCTGGAATGGGATTTTTCCGCCAAACACCGATCTCAAGCCAACCGTGAGAACACGAGTTTCGGCTTTTTATCACCCTCGGCAGCTTCCGCCATTTCGGCAGTGGTCAAACCGGTGAGGACAAGAGCGGAGGTCAAGCCGTTCCGGTTGGCTCCCAGAATATCGCTGGTGAGCAGATCGCCCACGCCCACAATCTCATCGGGGCGTGTGCCTGCCGGCATGCCCAGGTGGTTCAGGGCAAAGTCATAGATCGGTTTATACGGCTTGCCGAAGAGGACCGGTTCTTTTTCGATCCCCCGTTCCCGCAGCAGAATACGCACCAGTTGGATCTGACCGTTGGGACAGACGGAGAAGGTGCCGCCGGGGAGCGGGTTGAGCATGTCCGGATTGGAGATCAGCATGGGTTTTTCGGGATAACGGACAAAGAAATTGATGAATGCGGTCAGGGTCACGCGCCAGTCGAAGATCCCGCCGGTATGCAGCACGCCATCGCACTCCATGATCTTTGCCGGATCTTCTTCAAAGCGGACCACGCCCGGGATGTCTGCCATCCGTCCCTGTTTGAAAAAGACCAGTTCCTTGCCGGTGGTGTTCATCTGCCGGAGATAACCGGGCACGGCATCGCCGCAGGAGACAACTTCGTTTTCGTATGCTTCGACCCCCATTCCGCTCAAGCGGGCGGCGATCTGTTCGTGGGTGCTGGAGGAGTTGTTGGTCAGAAAACGGAACGGTACTCCATCCTTGCGGAACTGCTGAATGATTTCAGCTGCACCGGGGATCGGGGTGTTGCCCAGGAGCAGTGTGCCGTCGATATCGAAAAAACAGCCTTTGTACCGGGTCGGATTTTCTTTGTAAAATTCAAGAAGTGTCTGCATTATTCGGCATCCTTATGGATTTCGTTCTGCATGGCAACCAACCCTTCCGCACCGTAGGTACGGCGGAGCAGGGGCTTTTCGATCTTGCCCGTGGGGTTGCGCGGAACCGTGGCAAAAATGATTTTCCGCGGGCGCTGATAACGGGGCAGGGCAAGGCAGAACTCCTGTACTTCTTCTTCTGTCATTGTGAAGCCTTCCTTGACTTCGATGATTGCCGCTGCGATTTCGCCCAGACGGGCATCCGGAAGACCGATCACGGCAACGTCTTTGATCGCATTGTGCTTGCGCAGGAAGTCTTCGATCTGGACCGGATACAGGTTTTCTCCGCCGGTGATGATCACATCTTTTTTCCGGTCAACAAGATAGATGAAGCCATCTTCATCCTGTTTCGCCATATCGCCGGTATAAAGCCAGCCTTCAGAATCCAGCACTTCGGCTGTCGCCTTTTCGTCCTTGTAGTAACAGCGCATCACGCCATCGCCCCGGACTGCCAGTTCGCCCACATCGCCCTGCGCAACAGAATTGTGTTTTTCGTCTACGATCTTCGTTTCCCAGCCGTAACCGGCAACACCGATGGCGCCGACATGGTCGATATTTTCCATGCCGAGATGGACTGCGCCGGGGCCGATCGATTCGCTCAAGCCGTAGTTTGTATCGTAATCGTGATTGGGGAAGACCGATTTCCAGCGCTTGATCAGGCTGGGCGGGACCGGCTGGGCTCCGATGTGCATCAGA
Source organism: Lentisphaeria bacterium (assembly GCA_017623265.1). Lineage (GTDB taxonomy): Bacteria > Verrucomicrobiota > Lentisphaeria > Victivallales > UBA1829 > SIG77. The sequence goes on from JAGAPM010000338.1 coordinate 1,650, forward strand.
CGCCACTGGGAAAGTTCAAAGTCCTCCAGTTTGATGTCACCCCGGTCGATGGCATCCAGAATATCCTGCGCCCACGGGACAAGCAGCCAGACAACCGTGCAATGTTCCTGCGAGACCGCATTGATGATCCATTCCGGTTTGATCCCTTTCAGCAGCACCGCTTTTCCACCCACCAGAAAACTGCCGAACCAGTGCATCTTCGCACCCGTATGGTACAGCGGCGGAATGCAGAGAAAGGTGTCTTCCCGGGTCTGCTTATGATGATTCTGTTCCACTATGCAGGAGTGGACAAGGCTCCGGTGACGGTGTACGATCGCTTTCGGGAAACCCGTCGTGCCGGAAGAGAAGTAGATCGCTGCGTCATCGTCATCCGAAAGCGCAATTGCAGGAGATTTGCTGGAACAGTAGGAGACCAGACTGGCGTAAGGTTCCGCAAAAGAGGGGCAGTCCTCGCCAACATACAACAACGCTTTGACCCGGGGCAGACGGTCACAGATGGATTCCACCCGGCCGGTGAACTCCGGACCGAAAATCAGCACCTCCACATCCGCCAGATCCAGACAGTATTTGATCTCTTCCGCCGTGTAACGGAAGTTCAGCGGAACTGCCATCGCTCCGCTTTTGAGAATACCAAAATAGATGGGCAGCCATTCCAGACAGTTCATCAGAAGGATCCCCACTTTTGTGCCGCGCTTGATATGGCGGGTCAGCAGAAAATTCGCCATCCGGTTCGCTTTCCGGTCAAATTCTCCCCAGGTGATCTGGGAACGGAAGCTGTCCGTGGAGCTGGGCTCGATCAGCGAATACTCACGCCAGGTCGTGTGACGTTTTTCCAATTCCTGCGGGTTGATCTCGATCAGCGCAATGTCCTTGCCGAACTCCTGCGCGTTCCGTTCCAGAATTTCTGTGATCGGCATGTCCGTAACCTCAAAACCTTTCTATATTTTATAGTAAATTCTCAACAGTCCGGTTAATATACAACGGCAGGACGGGATTTCAAGCAGAACAAAGAAAAAATACCGCAGGTTCTGCCGGACGGGGACGCAGCAGTGCCGCCGGAGGCGGCTTGCCCC
>JAGAPM010000339.1 GCA_017623265.1 Lentisphaeria bacterium
ACAACACTCTGGGCACCGCCGCCACCGACAAAGACTTTCACATCGTTTCTGCCGGATTTCTGAAACGCTTTGATCGCACCGAGAAGCACATCATCATCTCCCGCCCAGACGCCATCAATCTGCGGGTGTTTCTGCAACAGCAGTTCCATTGCCATCATGCCTTTTTCCGTATTCCAGTATGCATCAGCACTTTCCAGTACGGCAATAGCGGGATATTCCGCTTTGAGAGTATCCAGAAATCCACCGGCACGATCGTTATCGATCGGGCACGGCATACCCCGGAGGAACACGATCTTTCCCTGCCCTTTCAACTCATTGCCGAGCGCCCGGGCAGCTTCCACACCGAAAGACCGGTTGTCACCATTTACAAACACATCTTCCACCCGTTCCGAAAGAGGATTGGAGACGATCGCCACAAACTTTCCCTGATCTTTTGCCCGTTTGCAGACATTTGCCAGCGGCACCGGGTCTTGCGCCATCACTACGATGGCATCCACATTTTGCATGAGCATATTTTCAATGCCGTTGACCTGATCTGCCGCATCTTTTGCAGTCACAAGCACAATTTCGCAATCGGCGTATTTTTCTTCGAGTTCTTTCTTCATCTGTTCTGCGTTCCAGACTACTCCGGCAGCCCAGCCGTGTGTTGCAGCCGGCACAGAAACGCCGATTTTCTTCTTTCCGGCATCACCGCACCCGCAAAGCGTAAAGAGAACGGCGGCACAAAGGACGAACAAAGTAAGGATCTTTTTCATTTTTCTTCTCCTGTTCCTGTATTTTCGTTATTATCTTCATTTTTCTGATCATCTTCAAGAGATTCCGCTTCCGCAAACTCATCGGTTCCGATCCGGATCCGCATCCGGCTCATCAGCATCACCGGGTCCGCTTTCTGCAAATACATGGTCACAGGCTCTCCCATGCGCACACGCCCGCCAAAACGGCATTTATACTCGTATGCCAGCTCCGGCAACAGGAAAAACCAGCGGTCATCCGGATGATAAACGGGAATTGCTTCGGTATGCCATTCATCCCGTTCCTGCTGCAGCAGCCAGACAAGGGTCCAGTATTCATTGCAGAGCCGTTCCACTCGACGGAGGACGCCGGAAGAAGCTTCGCTGCGTGCAAGAGCATCTTCCATCTCTGAACTTTCCAACAACTCATCACCTGCAAGAAAACGACGGATCTGTTGATGCGCCAGCAGGTCGCAGTAACGGCGCAACGGGCTGGTCACGCGCACATAGGGATCCAACCCCAATCCGGCATGACATCCCGGCACAGTACCGGTGATCCCGGTCTGACATGCCTTGCGCATAGCGTACATCCGTGGAACGGAGTCCAAATCTGCATCCGGGGGTGGCATGAGAGCAGGATCGGGCGGATCCTGAACCACAAACGGCATGGGAATATTGTTTGCGACAGCCCACTTTGCCACGGCAGATCCGGCAGCAAGCATGGCATTGGCAACCAGTTCCCGTTCCGGCGTCAGCCCGATCCGGCGGATCGTGACCGTTCCGGCGGCATCCACACGCACTTTTGCTTCCGGCAGATCAATAAAAAGCGCTCCGTTCTCCGCCCGTTTCTGCCGGAACCGTTCCAGCAGGTTGCGGACTTCCCCCAGCGGAAGAGTTGCGGCTGTATCGTAAGTATGACGTTCCACATTCACGATACTGAGGCAGACTTTTTCCAGTTCCGCCTCACCGGACTGCGGATCGATCCGTAGCGCAAAACTGAGGGCGGGACTTGTCTCTTTCAGCCCCAAACCGAACACATCCGTCATCCACGGCGGCAGCATGTGCGTGACTCCTTCCGGCAGATAAAGATTGGCTCCGCGACGGCACGCTTCCATATCGATCGCCGAACCGGGTTCCGCAAAAGCAGCAGGATCTGCCACATGAACCCAGAGCAGACCGTTTTCCACATCATAACTGATCGCATCATCCGGATCATTGGAGCCGTCATCATCAATCGCATAGGCAGCAAGATTGGTCAAGTCAACTCGCTCCTCTTCGGGAAGCGTACTCATCTCCGGGATATCCGGGTCGCTCAACTCCACTCCGAACCGGGCGGGGATGGGATTATCCAACCAGGTCCATACCCCCAAGTCCAACAGCAGCCGGTGAGCCTTTTCCGGTGTTGCTTCGATCCCCGCATCTTTCATCAGGCGGCTGGCAGAATTGATCTTCCTGGCAACCAGAGCGATTTCGCCCATGTATGGCAGATCATCTTCCAGAATCGCCCGGGAACGAATGCGCTCCACTCGGGCGTCATATTTTGCTTTTGCCTCTTCCTTTTCACGGATCGCGGCAAGTTTCTTTTCAATTTCAGCAGGATCATTGGTGGTGACACCACCTGCGACAGATCCCTTGAAATAAAGATCGGCGGCAAGGAGCAGATATGCAGAGTATGCGGCATCCGGGGTGGTTTTTCCGTAAAGCAGCTCCATAAAATCAGAAAAAGAAAGCGTTTCGCCTTCCATCAGGGCAACAGCATCCGCCAGGTCCGGATCGGGCAGTTTCTGCGGAGGAAGGCTGTTCACCGGGCCGGAATGAAGAAAAACCAGATCCTTTTCGCGGACGTTCTTGGAACCGCCTCCCTCAATAGCGATTTCAAATTTATCTCCGTTTATGTTCCGGATGTATGCCGTCCGGCTGTGATACAATGCCAGCGTGCCTGTGCGGTAAATCGTCATCTGTTTTCCCTCTCTGTTTTCAGTTGCTGCAAAGCAAGCTGCACAGCACAGATCCGTTCCATTCCGGGCTTCTGCATCTTTTCTGCATCTTCCATTGCTTGAAAGATACGGCAGGCTGCGTTTTCGTAAGGAATCTCTCCCAACTCGGAAAGAAGCCGGATCCCGCGGTCGATCAGTTTTTTATTGCTCAACGCCACAAAACTCATCCAGTTACCACTGACACGACCATATTTGGTCATAACGCCGGTGGAGATGGTATTCAGGACAAGCTTCAACGCCGTATGATCCATCAGACGCAGGAAACGCCTGTCTTCCTCAATAGAAGACATGGTAAAATCGCCGTTCCCGGATGCAACGGCAAGGGTACGAACCGTTTTGTACGGACTGCATTGTGCGGCACAAGCTGCCCGGAAGTCAGGACTCTCCGCCTCGGAACCAAATGCCACCACAACTGCACAATCCACATCGTTTTCATACCGCTCCGGTGCAGGATCATTACCGATCCGGAAGGCAAGCAGATCCTTTTCCAGAATGGC
>JAGAPM010000340.1 GCA_017623265.1 Lentisphaeria bacterium
AGCACCAGGCATATCTCTGGTGGAAGATCGCTGCAGAAAAAGGTCATTCCGATGCCATGAACGATCTTGCCGGTTGTTACATTCAAGGGACCGGCGTGGAGAAAAATGCTGCGGAAGGTCTGAAATGGCTGAAGAAAGCGGTTGAACTGAAAAATCTCCGGGCTTGTTCAAATCTGGGTTTGCACTATATGGAGGGCGATATCGTAAAACGGGATCCGGTTGAAGCAGCAAGACTATGGAAGATCGCTGCGGATGGCGGACATCCCCGGGCTCTTTATAATTTGGGCTGGTGTTATGCCAAAGGCATAGGGGTGAAACAGAATTATGAACAGGCATTCAAACTCTGGCTGCAGGCGGCGGAAAAAGGAGATTTTGAGGCACAGTTCATTTGTGCCGGTATTTACGAAAATAACAAGGATTTTGCCTCTGCGTTTCAATGGTATCTCAAGGCTGCAGAACGGGGGCATCCGGAAGCAAAGATCATTGTTGGTAATTTTTATATGGGTGGCATTGGCACTGCGCATAATAAAGTGGAAGGAATCAAATGGTGGACGTATGTTGCTGAAAATGAAATGTCACCTTACCGGGAGAAGGCATATTTCATGTTGGCAATGTTCTATCGGAATCCGGCAGAAAAAGAATATTGCGATCACAAAAAAGCGCATCTGATGATGAAGAAAGCCGCAGATGCCGGAATGCTTCCTGCAATTTTTATGTTGGGTGTTTCTTATTACGAGGGGCTCTATGTGGAGAAGGATACGGAAAAAGGTCTTGCTATGATCCAACAGGCTGCGGATGAAGGCCTTGATATGGCAAATTTGTACCTGGAACAACTCAAAAGCGGGAAATAAAAGACATCTTCCCGTTCTGTTCAAAATGGAAAATACCAGGCGGAAGATTTTTCTCCCGCCTTTTTTGTGCCGTGCGCTTTTACGCTTCTCTTGACCACACGGTCAGCCGGTCTTCCTGACGGAAACTGTTCCCGGCAGACATATAATCGCAGAGCAACACTCCGTTTGCCGTCTTCCAGATCTGGCTGAAGCCTTCCTGGGCTTCCTGACGGACGGGTAAAGCTGCAGAGACCGGCAGATCGCTTTCGCCGTTGTTGAGACGGGAATCCTGTGCCAGTACGATCGGACCAACCTTGAAAGCGATCCTGCCACTGCCGCCCGGATCTTTCTGCAGCTGCGGCGTGAGGTCGAAGGAAAGTTCGATCGTGTCGCCCTCTTTCCACTCCCGTTCCAGCGTCAGATATGTTCCCGGCGTTGCGGAGCAGGGGATGCCGTTGACTTTTGCTGCGGCATCGCTTTTCTGCCATGCGGGGATCCGTACTTTCAGCGTGAATGTTTCCGGAGTGGCAAGGGCGAAGGAAAGTTTCACGTCCCCGTTCAGCGGATAGCCACCGGAGATGACCAGTTTTGCCGCCTGTTCCGATGGCGTCCGGAACGCGATCTCCATATCTTCAAACAGGTTCACATTTAAGCCCTTATCGGTCCGGATCGCAGCGCAGGGCAGAGCCATGGCGAGCCCTTCCGGGCCTTGCGCTTTGCAGCAGTCGTTGCCATCGTACGGCGTTTTGAAGATCAAGCCGATCTGATCCGGCGCGGGGATCTTGCACGCCCATTCGCCGCCGGTGAAATCGGGATTGCGATGGGTGAAATTGGAGCCGTCCGGCATCATGGCGCCCAGAAGTCCGTTGTAGAGACTGCATTCGATCTCATCGGCAATGGTAGGATCTTCTGTCAGGCGCAGGATCGTGTAGCAATACTGGATCCAGGTGGTGGTGACGCAGGTCTCTCCGTGTGCGCCGAATTCATCTGTACACTGGTTGAACTTGCCGTCGTACCAGAATTCGCCCACCACGTCCCGCAGTCCCCCGATACCGGTGATATAGATCTCCCGGTCACGGACCATTTCATAAAATTTCACCGCCGCCTTGAAATAGCGTTCATCTGCCACTTCCCGGTAAAGTTCCGCCAGACCGAGAAAACAGGACATCATTTCGTACGCCTTACCGTTCCCGATGTCTTTCGGAAAGGTTCCGGCGATGGCGGCATCGTAGATCTTATGGACTTCCGAACAGCCGGTATCGGCGATCCATTTTGCATAGTTCAGATATTTTTCATCCTGTGTATAGCGATACAGTTTCACGATCACAAAGAGAATGGATGCAGGCGCAAGACCGCCGTGCTGACCGCTTTTCAGAATGGAGTTGGCGTCCGGTCCCACCTGTGTCATCAGGTGATCCACCAGTTTTTTGCAGACTTCAAGGATGGCGGGATCCTGTTCTACCAGTTCATAGTAGCGGACCAGCCCGGCAAGGACGTACTTTCTGCCCCAAACATCCCAGCCCCCCAGCTGTCGTTCCGCCGGATAGGAGCTGATGCAGCCGTCTGCGGTTTGAGTGGTGATGATGTCCTGCACTGTGGCTCGGATCTTTTTCAGCAGTTCTTCATCTCCGGTGGCTTTCCATGCAAGGATGGCAGAGCGGACAACTTTGCCCCAGAATTCACACCGCCAGCCGTTATCCGCTTCATTCCGGAACCGGAACGGATCGGCAAGCATAGTGTAATTTGCCGCATTGAGACGGGTGGCAACGGTCTTGCGGAGACCGTTACCGAGCAGTCCGTTGAAACGAATCGAATCGACAGAAACAAGAGACAGTTTTTTCATTTTGACCTTCCCATAGCAAATAATGGCGGTGCCGGCGGGAATCGAACCCACGGCCTGTTCTTTAGGAGAGAACCGCTCTATCCTACTGAGCTACGGCACCGCACAAAATAACAAGTTTTTTTGTTTTTGAGTTTGAAAACATCTAAATATGCACTATTTTTAGAAAAAATCAAGTTCAATTTGCGAAAAATCAGGAAGAAACAGAAAGAAAATGGACCACGGACTCTGGCAATATCTCTGCAAGCGGCTGCTGCTTTGCCTGATCACATTGCTGGTCATCCTCTTTTCCTGCTATCTGCTCATGCGTCTTGCTCCCGGCAATGCTGCAAAAAGTTCCGTGCTGGACAGTTCCGGCGGCGCGGGGATGGTGGCAAGTGACCGTGCCAGTCTGGAACGGAGCAAAGTGCTGGAGGAAAAGCTGCATCTGGATAAACCGTTGATTGTCGGCTTCGGGATCTGGCTTTCCGATGCGTTGCGGGGGGATTTCGGCTCCAGTGTGGAGTTTGAAAAAGGAAGACCGGTCACCGAACTGATTATGGAGCGTCTGCCGGTGACAGTGAAACTGAATTTCTTTGCCATCCTTCTGACTTATCTGCTGGCTATCCCACTGGGGATCCTCACGGCTGTCTCGCCCAGTCAGAAACTGGATCGGACCGTGACGGTTTCCCTGCTGTTTCTCTATGCACTGCCTGTTCTGTTTACTGCCCTGCTGCTGCGTGCCTTCTTCTGCAAAGGCGGCATGTTCCCGGTCTTTCCGCTTACCGGTCTCACGCCCACGATTCAGCCCGGCACCTCCACCTGGCAGATCCTGGGGCAGACTGCTCTCCATTATGTGCTGCCGGTATTGTGTTTGAGTTACGGCGGATTCGCTGTGATCGCCCGTTATACCCGCGCCGGTATGCTGGATGTGGTCCGGCAGGAATATATCCGTACCGCCCGTGCCAAAGGGGTGCCGGAGGGAACGGTGATCATGCGTCATGCGTTCCGCAATACATTGATCATCATGATTACGTTGTTTGCCGGGATCCTGCCCGGTCTGGTGGGCGGCAGTATTATGATCGAATATATCTTTGACATCCCCGGCATGGGGACTCTCTCCATGGCGGCGCTGAACAGCCGGGATCTGCCGCTGGTCATGGGACTTTTTGCTTTTACCGGATTTCTGACACTGGCGGGGATCCTGATCGCTGACATCCTGTATGTGATCGCCGATCCCCGGATCACGTTCCGCAGCAGAACAACTTGAGAAAAATATAAGGAGAAAAGATTATGGCAAAAAATGTTTTGATCATTGGCGGCAGTCCCCGGATCGGCGGAAATTCGGACATCCTTTGTGATCAGTTTGCAAAAGGAGCGAGCGAAGCCGGAAATCAGGTGGAAAAAATCTCTCTTGCCGGTAAAAAGATCGGTTTCTGCACGGCGTGTTACACCTGTGAAAAGACCGGCGCCTGTCCCCAGAAGGATGATGCCGCAGCCATTATTGAAAAAATGCTTGCTGCCGATGTGATCGTGCTGGCGACTCCGGTCTATTTTTATACCATGTCTGCCCAGCTCAAGGCGTTGATCGACCGCTCGGTCATGGTCTATCCCCGTATTGAAAAGAAAGAGTTTTATTACATTATGACGATGGCGGACACGGAAACAGAAAATTTCTGTGGAACCATTGAAGCGCGGCGCGGGTTTGTGCTGTGTTGCGAAGAATCGCAGGAAAAAGGCATGATCTGCGCGGAAGGAGTCTATCAGAAAGGTGAAATTCTGGAACATCCCGCCATGGCACAGGCGTATGAGATGGGCAAAAACGCCTGACGCTTAAACACCGGTCCCGTCGAAGGAGGGGATAAAGTCTTTGCTTGCGGAATCTTCATCCTGCACAAAGCCGTCCTCGATCCCGGAATCGAACAGGTGATCTTCCACCGCCTGATATTCTTCATCCGTGACTTTCCGGTTCAGTTCAGGAAATCCCTCCGCTTTCCCGTGAGGAATATACTGGCGCATCAGGCTGAACAGAACATCGCCCGGATCAAAGGTCTCTGCCACCCAGTCAATGACCCGTTTCGTATTTTCCACCTGACCCGGCAGCAGCAGATGGCGGATGATGATCCCCCGTTCCATCAGACCGGTTTCTTCATTGATCCGGTAACGCCCGGTTTGACGGAACATTTCCCGGATCGCCTGTTTTGCCGCGGCAAAGTAACCGGGCGCATTGGAATAACGGATTGCCAGTGCATCATCGCTGTACTTCAGGTCCGGCAGATAGATCTGCACTTTCCCCTCAAGCCGTTTCAGATTTTCCACATCTTCGTATCCGTTTGTATTGTAGACCACCGGGACCGGCAGCGGCTCTTCCAGCGTGGCAAGCACGGCATCTGTGTAGTGGGTCGGGGTCACAAGGTTGATATTGTGCGCTCCCTGTGCAATGAGTTCAGAATAAATCGCTTTCAAACGGGGCAGGGTGATATCCTGACCGGAACCGCCGGTGCTGATCTCATAATTCTGACAGTAAACGCAACGCAGATTGCAACCGGAAAAAAAGACCGTCCCGGATCCTTTTGTCCCGCTGATGCAGGGTTCTTCCCAGAAATGCAGTCCGGCGCGGGCGATCCGGATTTTCTCCGTCATCCCGCAGAAACCGGCATGCCGGCTCCGGTCGATCCCGCAATGGCGGGCGCAGAAATTGCAGAGACTCATGCGTTATCTCCCAGACCGCGGAGCAGGGCAAGGGCTTTTTCCTCATCCTTTTCCACAATGACGCCATCCATGTAACACATTCCCAGATGATACCGGGCGGTACGGCAGTTCAGTTCCACCATTTCTTCCAGAAAATGGATCGCCGCCATTTCATCCCGTTGCATGTGATATTGCAACAGGGCAAAGAGTGCATCATCATCCGTAACAGCCACCGGTTTCAGATCATCGGCATACAGTTTCACCCGATCGGGGACTGCTTTACAAACTTGTTTCAGCAGATCCAATACGGTGTTGTTGCCGTTGCGGACAGCATCCCGGATGAGCGATTGACCTGCCATATTTTCCGGTGCTTCCGTAAGATAATATTTCGCAAGCATGGCGAGGGCCGTTGCGTTGCCTGCATCTTTCGCCCGGGTGATGAGTGCCAGACCTTTCTCCCGGTCTTCTGTTACACCGTCGCCGAAAAGATAACAGATCCCAAGCTCGAAGATCGCCTCCGGATGCCCCATGTCTGCTGCCTGTTGATAGCAACCTGCCGCCGTGGTGAAGTCGTTCTTTTCTGCTGCTTTCAAGCCTTGTGCAAAAAGGTCCTCTGCTGTATGTTCTGCCATGTTTGCTCCTGTTTTGCTTTTGATACCTCCATAAAATACCGCTTTTTCAGAAAAATGCAAACTTTTACCGGGAAAAAACAAGCCGAAAACATACAGCGATGTTGCAAAATGCTTTATTAAGGAGTATATTATGCTTTCTCAACGAACAGAATGAAAACAGGATAAAAGCAAAACGTGTTCAGAAAAATTAAAAGCGGGATCCATTCCCTTGTCAATGGCATAAAAAATGTCTTCCACTCAGCTCCGGAACAAACCGCTCCGCAGCCGGAGAAGACACAGAAGAAATCCAAGCCCTCCGATAAAAAACGGAATAAACGCAGACCGAAGACCGATGCTGACGGCAAACCGTTTGTCCGTTATTCAGATCGCCGTCCCAACGGAAAAGCAGTCCCGGAACCGGCAAAAAATACAAGAAAAAAACAGGAGAAAATGATCCCACCCCTGCCGGCGCTGCAGCCTGTACCGGAAGAGGAAGGGAAACTGCGCTTCTGCGATCTGGATCTGGAAAAAGAGATCATGGCGGCAACGCAGGATCTGGGCTTCAAGTATTGTACGGAGATTCAGGCAAAATGTCTGCCCTATGCCATTGCCGGGAATGACCTCGCAGCAAAAGCACAGACCGGTACCGGAAAGACCGCTGCATTTTTGGCTTCTACAATGACACGCCTCCTGCGCAAACCTCTGCCGGAAGATGCCCGCAAGCCCGGTGCATGCCGGGTCCTGGTGCTG
>JAGAPM010000341.1 GCA_017623265.1 Lentisphaeria bacterium
AGAAAATCCTGTTGTTGTGTTATTTTACATTATTTTGTAATATACTGCCAGACACGCCATTTTGCAACCCGGTCAATACATTTTTCCTGAAAAGCTCCTTTTGACTCTTGATTTTTCCCTGATCCGGGGTAAAGTAAACCGGAACACAGAGAAAAAACAATCAACGTGAGGAAAAACGCCATGAAACTTTGTGCGCTCCAGATCCCCTTCGCCTACAACGAGGCAGATTGCGATGCATCCGTCCGGTTCGCCATCGAACAGCTCAAACAGTGTGATGAATCTTGCGACATCATCCTGACTCCCGAATACACCAACGCCCCTGCCAACTTTGAAAAAGGCGCCTGCATCCCGTATACGCAAAAGTTCACGGAAGAACTGTTGATGACCGCAAAAGAAACCGCACGCCGCTGCAACGCCATTGTGGCGGTCAACTATGTGAGCGAAGCGGAAAAAGGAATGTTCCGCAACACCACGGCAGTTTTTGACCGGCAGGGAAACGAGGCGGGACATTTCTACAAACAGCATCTGCCCCGTGCGGAAAGAAATATCAATCTGCTGGATGAAACATACACCCGCAAGTTCCGCCGCCCGGACATCGTTACGGTGGATGGGATCCGGTTCGGGTTCCTGATCTGTTACGATACGTACTACACGGAATATGTGGCGCACATCGCCAGCTGCAAGCCGGATATTGTGCTGGTCTCCTCCTTCCAGCGGGCGGAACGCCCCGAGATCCTGCGGATCCAGAACCGGCATCTTGCCTTCTATTGCAACTGCTATGTGCTGCGCGCTTCCGTCTCCATGGGGGAAAACTCCACCACCGGCGGCACATCCATGGCAGTCACGCCGGAAGGAACGATTCTGGGCGAGTTCGGCAATAAACTGGGACTGTTCACTTGCGAAATCGGGGACATCCATCACAAATTTATGCGGTCCAACAGCTTCGGCGGCAGCATGATCCCCAACGATAAATTCATCAGTCAGGGCAGAACGCCGTGGGCGTACCGGACCTGCGGCAGCCCGGTGATCGAACCGGAATCCACTCTGCCCTATCCCCGGATCTGCGCACACCGGGGCTTCAATACCGTTGCGCCGGAAAACACCCTGCCCGCTTTCGGTGCCGCCATCGCTCTCGGGGCGGAAGAGATCGAACTGGATGTGCGGTTCTCCTCCGACGGCATCCCGGTCGTCTGTCACGATGACCGCCTTGACCGGGTATCCGATGGCTCCGGTTTGGTCAATGACAAAACTTTTGCCGAACTGAAAGCGCTGGACTTCGGCAGCCGTTTCGGCGAACGCTTCAAAGGCTTGCAGATCGCCTCCTTTGAAGAAGTGCTGGCAAAATTCTCCCGCCAGACCATCATCAACCTGCATATCAAAAACTTCGGTCCGGCGGAAGAAAAATATCCGGCAGATAAATTCCAAAAGATCGTGGATCTGCTGGAAAAATATGATTTTCTGGACAATGTCTATCTTATGGCGACCTCCGGGATCATGGAAACCGCCATGGAGATCGCGCCGGACATCCCCCGCTGTATGAGTGCCGATCCCGATCCCTGGAAGATCGTGGACCGCGCCATTGAATGGAAGTGCAGCAAAGTCCAGCTCTTTGCCCCTTATTACAATCAGGAAATGATCGACAAAGCCCACGCCAACGGCATCCGCTGCAACATTTTCTACTGCGACGACCCGGCAAAAGCGGAAGAACTTTTTGCCATGGGGATCGATACCATCCTTACCAACGATTATCTTGCAATCGCAAATGTATTGAAAAGAATCAAAGAAAAGGAATAAGACTATGTTTCTCCCTGCTGACCACACCCTCGCCGACTTTCCCCGTCTGGCAAACGAAACCGATGATGCCCCCCGTATCCAGCGCGCCATCGACGCCTGTCCCTCCGGTGTTCTTTACATCCCCGGCGGGATCTACGAGATCGCCACGCCTGTGTGTGTGAAAAATCTCTGTTCCCTGCTGCTGCACAAGTCCGCCGTCCTCCGCGCTGTGAAGGAGATGGATTTTGTCATGCGTGTGGAGTGCGCCATGCAGTGGGATAAATCCCTGCGGACGCCGGATATGCCCGAAGACTACAACCTCTTTGTCCGGGGCGGTCAGTTCGACGGCAACGGGCTGGCATCCTGCCTCGTTCTCTCTCATTATCACCACTTCACGCTGGCAGACACCACCTGTCTCAACGGCAAAAAGTACGGTCTGAAAGTGGATGATGAACAGCGTTACGGCTATGAACTGATCGTGAATAACCTTTACTGTAAGACGGTCATCCCCGGTCTGGCGGTAAATATCGGGGTCTATGTGAACGGCGGCGACAGCCACTACACGGATGTGGTGGTCATCGACTACACAACCGGTTTCAAATTTGTGGAACACGGTTGGGCGTGCCGTCTGACCCGCTGCCACGTCTGGGGCGGTCCGGTCCCACCGCCTGCCGAAGGCGAACTGCCGGAAATGCTCAAGGATTCCATCTGCTTTGACATCCAGTCCGACGGCTGCATCCTGCGGGACTGCTATGCCGATACCGGTGCGATCGGGTTCAAGATCGCCGGAAACACCAGTCTGCTGGGATGCTATTATTTCAGCAATCCCAGATTCGGGCTGGACAACATCACCTGCATCAAGCATGAGCGGGGACATCTCACCGTGGCGGAGTGCGCCTTCAACAAGACCGCCGAACATGTGAAGCTCTATGAAGGCGAAGGCGTGAACGGGATCTGGTCCAACAACCATCTGTTGGCATTCCCTGAAGACACCCCCTGCCCCTTCTCCGGCAAGGCGGATGCCAAAGCGGAATACCGTCCACTTGCCGGTGTGTAAGAGAAAAAAATAAATCGCGGGGACAGATCTTTTGCAAAAGATTCTTTTCCCTGCGCCCCCCTTTTTTTCAAAAACATTTACATGGAT
>JAGAPM010000342.1 GCA_017623265.1 Lentisphaeria bacterium
GGCGGGAACTGTTTTGATCCGGTCGCTCACGCCCATTGCTTCGTAGTCCGGCATAGTCCAGCGGAGACAACGCAACGGTCGCGCCATAGCCTGCATCCAAGCCTGTTCTGTCGGATGGAACACATCCTTGACAAATGCCCAGGACTGGGCGGAAACGGGATCCTGCGCCGCCCGGAACGGTGGCAGCATGAAAGTGGGGGAACGTTCTGTGGTATCGGTAAAGACATCCAGCAGAAAATCGTGGGTGAAATATGTCACTTTGCCGTGCTGACGGTAGATCTCTGTTTCAAAGTCGATATAATCCGCAATCGCTTTGCGGGTTTCCGGGGTCTCAAGGGTGTCGAGAAGTTTTTCAAAAGCAGCAGCATAGTCGATGATCTCCTTTTCGCCGGCAAGACGGGCAAAAACAGTTTCCAACGCCCCGCCGGCAATCAGCTGTTCGGAGGTTGTCGCCTGCATCCGGGTGGATCCGGCAAGAGCCATGGGACCGCAGAAAAGATCCAGCACAGTGACCCGGGGATTCCGGATCGCATCCCGGGAGCGTTCCAGCCGTTCCGCAAGAAGATCAGCAGGATTATTGAACAGGAGGAACACTTTCCCGCCGCGCTCCGCCATTTCCGCCACCGTTCCAAGCACGCTGCTGGTCTCACCGCCCTCGGTAATGGCAACCAATAGATCTCCGGGGCCCAAGTCCAGTTCTTTCACCTGTCGGCGTCCGAAAACAGCATAATCCTCAAAAAACTCCACGCTCTTGACCAATGCAAAATCGCCGCCGGTCATAATGCTGAACACCTGTTTGCCGAAATCTTCCATCCCGGCAGTATCCCGACAGGCTGTCCGCCACATACTTTCCAACAGGATGGAAAGACGCCCCGTGGCTCCGCAACCGGAAAAAGCAATTCTGCCGTCGGAACGGAGAGTCTGCTCCATGGCGGCGACCAGCGCATGATATTCCTCCGACCGGAACACCCGCTTTACCATAGCAAGCACTTCCCGGTCCACCCGCTGTAAAGTTGCCACGCCATCTATGGAAGATTGCTTAAAATCCGCTTCCAATGTCCGGCTGAGTTCGTTGGATTGTTCTGTCGGCAGAAAACCGAGATGAAATGCCGTTTCATTATGAATAAAGTACTGCGCCTTTTCGATTGCGTTCATTGAGTTGATCCTTTTCAAAAAATGAGTTTGAAAACTATATCACAGGCAGAACGCTTTTTCAAACCGGAATAGAAAAACAACGGCATTTTTTCTGACTTTTTTCCAGCTCTCCGTTTACACCGGAGAGAATACGATCTGCAGCCACTGACCGGAACCGCTGAGAATCATTTGCACAGCCATTGCCATAACGATCAATCCGCTGATCCGGATCAATGGTCCGATCACATGGATCCGGTCCAGAAAATTGCCGATATAACGTGAAAGCAGCATAAAAACAAGATTGATCACCAACGCACAGGCGATCACGATCACCGTAAAAACAGCGCCGTTTGTCGCCACGGTGGATATACTGATCGCAATCGTTCCCGGTCCGGCGATCAGCGGTGCTGCCAACGGAACGATCGAAAGGTCCGGCACACTTTCAAAGGCCTTTTTCTCATAAAAACGACCTTCCCGCACCGCCTTCAGACCTGTCAATAGAAGCACCAGACCACCGGCAATGGAGAGTGAATAAAGATCGATCCGGAAAAACTTGGTTAAAAGGGCATTCCCCGCCACACCGAGTGCGATCAGAATCAAAAACGCAGCCAGCGTGGATTTGGTGGAGACTGACACCAGTTCCCGCCGACTGTACGGGGGATCCATGCTTGCCAGAAGCAGAACCTTGGTCGGCGGATTGATGATCGCCAGAAAATACACGCTGTATTCAAGAATTTTTCCAAAATCAAAGTTCATTTTTTCATCCTTTCCCTTTCCCGCCGGGAAAACTCACACCCACAGAAATCCTGACGGTACAGATTCAATTTTTTGCTGTTTTCAATCGACTTTTTGAAACCGTCTTTTTTCTTGAAATCCCACGGTTCAAAGCAGTTCCATTCACTGCCGATTTCAAAGATCAACTTGCTGGACTTGTGGGGGCTGACCGTCAGACTGGTGGCAAAATTCATTCCCCGTTCCGCTGCCAGTTTCGCCGTCCGCCCCAATGAAAAAGCAAAACAATACCGGCACCGTTCGCCCCGCTCCGGTTCCGCTTCAAATCCTGCCACCGCATTCAACCATGCATCGTGATCGTAAGGATCTGCGATCAATTCGACACCGAGACTTTCCGCAAGTTGTCGTGCCGCTGTAAGCCGTTTCTCATACTCTGCTTCATCGCACAGATTGGAATTGGAAAAATACAGCACAAAATCACGCCCGTTCTCCTGAAGGAGTCCGGTACATCCGGAGGCACAGGGGCCGCAGCAGGTATGCAGTAAAAGTTTTTTTTCATCCGTTTCCATTTCCAGATCCTTTCCGGAACTAATATAGAGCCTGCACTTGATTTTTCAAGCGCAGAATGTATATTGTTGAAAGATCACACGAACTTTTACCGAAAGGAAAAAATTATGCTTGAAGTCGTTGCTATTCTCACCGTCCGCCCCGAATGTGTTGCTGAAACGGAAAAACTCCTCTGCCAGCTCATCAATGGCTCCCGTCAGGACAAGGGCAACATTGCTTACAACTGCAATCCCGTGGAAGGCACTCCCGGCAAATACATCTTCCGCGAATGCTGGCAAAATCAGGAACTGCTGGACCTGCACATGCAGCAGAAACACTTTACCGACTTCGCCGAAGCGGTCGCTCCCCTCACTGCAACGGATCTTGAAGTATTTGTCCTCGGCAGCGCCGTCGCCGGATAAATTTTCCCTTTTTCACGCTGTTCCTATTGAAATCTGCTCTTATGATTGTATATTATAGGGCTGCCGGAAATGCAGCGTGAAACAGAAATAGACAGGAGCGAAACCTACCATGGACATCACAAATTTTTCCAAAGTGAAACTGCTTGCCCTCAAGGAAGACCTGGAAAAGCAGTACGCAGATTTTCAGGCACAGAACCTGAAACTGGATATGTCCCGTGGCAAACCCGCGGGCACGCAACTTGACCTGACCAACGGGATTCTTTTCACCCTGACAAAATATATCACAGAAGACGGTGTTGACGCCCGAAACTACGGCGGACTCGACGGAATCCCCGAAGCAAAAAAACTCTTCTCCGGTTTGTTGGATATTCCCACAGAGAAGATCATTATCGGCGGTAACTCCAGCCTCAACCTGATGTACGATACCATGGTCCGGTTCATGCTCTTCGGTACCGGAGGACACACTCCCTGGTCCAAACTGGACAAAGTCAAATTCCTCTGCCCCAGCCCCGGTTATGACCGTCACTTCGGCATCTGCGAAGATCTGGGCATCGAAATGATCACCATCCCCATGACCGAACATGGTCCTGATATGGATCTGGTGGAAAAGCTGGCGGCAGAAGATCCCGCAATCAAGGGCATCTGGTGCGTCCCCCTGTATTCCAATCCGCAGGGAATCATTTACAGCGATGAAACCGTGGACCGTCTCGGTTCCATGAAGACCGCGGCTCCCGACTTCCGCATCATGTGGGACAATGCTTACGGTGTCCATCACATCTACACGGAAAACAAGGTCAAAGACATCTTTACCGTCTGCGAACAGGCGGGCAACCCCAACCGGGTGTTTTACTTCTTCTCCACCTCCAAGATCACTTTCCCCGGCGCAGGCGTGGCACTCCTTGCCGCCAGTCCGGAAAATATCGTGGAAATTAAGAAACATATGGGCATGCAGACCATCGGGCACGACAAACTCAACCAGCTCCGTACGGTCACCTACCTCAAGAATCCGGAGGGTGTCCGGGATCACATGGAAAAACTGGCGGCGGAATTGCGTCCCAAATTCGATGTCGTTCTGGAAACGCTCGATCGGGAACTGGCTGGTACAGGACTGGCAAAATGGACAAAGCCGCAAGGCGGATATTTTGTGGCGATCGACACCCTCCCCGGCTGTGCAAAAAACACCGTTGCTCTGGCAAAAGCGGCAGGCGTTACCATGACCGGCGCCGGTGCCACATTCCCGTACAAAAAAGACCCCAACGATACCAATATCCGGATCGCTCCCACCTACCCGACATACGATGAACTGAAGATCGCAATCGCCCTCTTCTGCGTCTGTGTCAAGCTGGCGGGCGTGAACAAACTTCTGGAAACTGCTGAATAATTTTTGACAATCAAGGAGATACAAACATGAAAAAACTCGCTTTTGTCGGTTGTGCGCACATTCATGCACCCGCTTTCACCAACTGGACCAATGAACGTAAGGACTCTGTTGAAGTTGCGGCAGTCTGGGATCCCAATCCGGAACTGGCGGCAAAATACGCAGAAAAGCTCGGCAGCAAGGCGGTTGCCTCTGCGGATGAAATCTGGAACGATCCCTCCATCGAAGGCGTGGTCATCACTTCCGAAACCAATCTCCACGGCGAACTGGTTGCAAAAGCCGCTGCCGCAAAAAAACACATGTTCGTTGAAAAACCCATCGGCTTCAACGCTGCCGAAGCAAAAAAGATGGCGGATGCCGTTGAACAGGCGGGCGTGATCTTCCAGACCGGTTACTTCATGCGCGGGTTCTCCGCTTTCCAGTTCATCAAGGAACAGGTCGAAGCCGGAAATTTCGGCAAGATCACCAGAGTCCGTCACAGCAACTGTCACAGCGGTTCCCTCGGCGGCTGGTTCGATACCGATTACAGATGGATGGCGAATCCCGCCATCGCCGGTTGCGGTGCCTTCGGCGACCTGGGTACACACTCCCTCGATATCCTTATGTGGATGTTCGGGAAACCGCAGAAAGTTACCGGATCCATCCATGTTCTGACAGAACGTTATGGAAAAGATTGCGATGAATACGGCGAAGCCTCCATGCTCTACAGCAACGGCATGATCGCTACCATCGCCGCCGGTTGGGTGGATTGCCTGAACCCGGTCGTGATGGAAGTCTGCGGTACGGAAGGCCATGCGGTCTTTATGTGCGATCAGGTCTACTTCACCAGCCAGAAGGTGGAAGGCTCCGACTTCTCCAAGCCGGTCGAAAACCTCCCCGCCCCCCTGCCCCATGCGTTCAACCTCTTCCTCGATGCCTTCATCGACGGCAAGAACGTTCCGCTGGTCAATGTGCAGGATGCCGCCGACCGTAACCTGGTTATGGAAGCGATCTACCAGGGTGCGAAGGAAGACCGCTGGGTCACCATCGGCTGATCGCACTCTCAACAGCGCAACAAAAAAGCACGGTTTCAACGCCGTGCTTTTTTTGTGAAAAAATCAAAAACACAAAGTAGCCCGTTCGGATTATCCGATTTTGCGGAATCACGCGGCAAACAAATCCCTCCGTGCGGCAAACAAGCGAAGCGCAATTTTCAATAGGTGGCAAATAAATCCCCCCGTGCCGCGAACAAGCGAAGCGCAATTTTCAATAGGTGGCAAATAAATCCCCCCGTGCCGCGAACAAGCGCAGCGCAATTTTCAATAGGTGGCAAATAAATCCCCCCGTGCCGCGAACAAGCGCAGCGCAGTTGGGCGGCACTATAGAAACACCCCTTTGGGGTGCTGTTTTTGACGGCTCCCCCTTACCCCCATTCATGCGATTGGTCGCCCGTCAAAAACAGACCCCTTCGGATCACCGGGGAACTTTTCCCCGGCGACACTAAGGAACGGAGCGTCAAACAAAAGTAGAGAAAAACATGTCTGAGATGTGTGACCACTCTTGAAATTTCGACGGTCTGTGCTACCTTGTAGAGAACAGAAAAACAAGTCACGATCAAGGAGAAGATCAGCTATGAAAGTCGGTGATTCCTGGGAATGTCCCAATTGCGGGAACAGCTCTTTCCTGAAAAAAGAATCGGTCATGGACGGCTGGAAAAAAGTCGGCGAAGTTCTGAAATGTGCCTCCTGCGGCATGCTGGTGGAGGCGATCAAAGAGCAACCCGCAGAAGCTGCTGTCCTTTCTGCCCCGAAGACCAATGCTCTGGCAGCATTGCTGGGCGGCGATGATACGGAAAAGATTGTCAATCCTTTTGAACAGACCGAACGCCGTTTCTGCCGTGACTGCAAGCACCGAGTCATGAATGCATTCCGGATCTACTGCTCCCTCCATGACCGGGATGTAGGTCCGATGGATGACTGTCCGCAATACGAAAAACGGGAGCAGCTTTGATGGAAGGACAGGAGATGTTCCGCTGGCGAGGCGGCTTTTGCATGGAGGTCATGCCTCTACCGGTCCGGCTGGTTGTTTTCGGTGCGAATGGGGATCTGGCACAGCGCAAGCTCTTCCCAGCCCTTTACCAACTCCACCGGCGCGGTCTTCTGCATGAACGATCCCGGATCATTGCCTGTGCCCGGACTGCCAAGGATCTCACCGGTCTTTACCCGCCGGACTTTCTTACCCGGATCGACACCATAAGCGGCGACAGTTTTGATCCTTCGGTCCGAACCGCATTGAAAAACCATCTGGATGCCCTGAAACAAGCCTGTCCCCTGCCCTCGGAAAATGTCTTTTATTTCTCTATGCCCTCCGATATTTATATGGATCTGCTGGATGTTCTCAACAGCGATGGCATCATCACGGAAACAACCCGTGTCGTACTGGAAAAACCTTTCGGCAGCGACCTCGCCAGTGCCTCCGCTTTTGACAACCGCCTGCATCGGATCCTGCGTGAGGAACAGATCTTTCGGATCGATCACTATCTGGGTAAGGAAACGGTCCAGAACCTCTTTTTCTTCCGGTTTGCCAACCGCATTTTTGAGCCGCTCTGGAACCGGGAACACATCGAATCGATCCGTATCACAGTCAGCGAAACACTGGGGGTGGAAAACCGGGCAAAATATTTTGACCGGACCGGAATCGTACGGGATATGTTCCAAAATCACATGCTGGAATTGATGTCTCTGGTGGCGATGGAAAAACCTGCCGCATTTACAGCTGATGCACTGCATGATGAGAAAGTAAAACTGATCCGGGCAATCCGCCCGCTGAAAAAAGAGGGCATCTGCTTCGGACAGTACGCCGGTTACCGGGAAGAACCGGGTGTGGATCCGGCATCCGGGACCGAGACTTTTTTCGCCGCCCGGCTTGCGGTTGAAAACGAACGCTGGCGCGGGGTGCCGTTCGATCTTTCCTGCGGCAAGAAACTTGCAGAAAAACGAACAGAAATCGAAGTCCGTTTCCGACGGCAGGATGAATCCATCTTCCCCGGAATTCCGGCAGAGGCACTGGTTCAAAACCGATTGGTGTTTTCCATCCAACCGCAAGAAGGTTTAAGCCTGACAATCCAGGCAAAACACCCCGGTCCCAAACTCTGCATGGGAGCATTGGATATGATTTTCAACTACGACAGCCTTTCCGGCGAAAATATGCCGGATGCCTACGAACGACTGCTGCTGGATACGATGCTGAATGACCGGATGCTGTTCATCCGCTCCGACTCCATCCGGGCAGCATGGGAGCTGTTGGACCCGGTACAGAAGATGAAGGGAACCCCAATCATCTATGAGGCAGGTTCGACCGGTCCTGTAGTGCCGTTTTTCCGTTGAGATTCACTTATGCAAAGAGCCAGCTGGAAAGGTAACGTTCTCCGCTGTCCGGCAGCAATACCACAATCCGCTTTCCGGCATTCTCCGGTTTTGTGGAAAGAGTCAGACCGGCATAAAGTGCAGCGCCACCGGAGATCCCGATCAAGATACCTTCCCGGGCAGCACAGGCACGGGCAGTTTCCCCCGCATCCTGATCCGTCACAGGGATAATTTGATCCACGCAGGAACGGTCCAATGTGGCGGGAATGAAATTCGCCCCGATCCCCTGAAGTTTATGAGGTCCGGCAGAACCGCCGGAAAGAAGCGGGGAATCCGCCGGCTCCACAGCAACGACCTGCACAGCCGGATCTTTTTCCTTCAGATATTTTGCCACGCCGGAGAGCGTTCCGCCCGTTCCGACACCGGCAACAAAAAGGTCAATCTTTCCGCCACAATCATTCCAGATCTCCGGACCGGTTGCGGCATAATGGGCAGCCGGGTTTGCCGGATTTTCAAATTGTTGAGGCATCCATGAACCGGGATTTTCCGCCAGGATTTCTTTCGCTCTGGCAATAGCGCCACTCATACCTTCTGCACCGGGTGTCAGTTCAATCTTTGCGCCGAAAGCAGCCAAAAGCTTGCGCCGCTCAATACTCATGGTATCCGGCATCGTCAGGATCAGTTTATAACCTTTTACCGCAGCTGCGACAGCCAGTCCAATCCCGGTGTTGCCGCTGGTCGGTTCCACAATACAA
>JAGAPM010000343.1 GCA_017623265.1 Lentisphaeria bacterium
CGATCCCGTCGTCATTCAGGAAGCGTCCGCCACAGACTTTTACATTGTCCATCACCACGCCGTTGCAGTCCCGGAACACCACATTCCAGAAAGCGGGATCAGCAGCAATGATCCCCTCAAAAGTCAGATTCCGGCAATGGTCAAAGTCCAGACAGAACCGCACATCTTTCAGCCCGATCGCACGCTGGGTCAGGATGCCGCGCCCGCAGACCCGGATGTTGTCGCCCGTGGCATGAAGCGCCCCTTCCACCACCGCACCGGGAGCAAGATACAGCGTTTCATCATCTTTCAACTCGATCATCCCCGCCCGATGCAGACCCGGTCCAAACCAATGGACTTTGGGATCGTCCGGATCGGGAATATTTTTCTCTGACGGATTGAAGAACAGGATCAGCGGTGTATCTTTGTACAGCTCCGGTTCAAAAATGTATGTACCATGCTTTTTCAAAGTAAACACAATTCTCTCTGCACAGACCTGTGCATCCGGAATACTGTTCTCCGGCAGGATCACGGTCTGCGCCAGACTCCGGCGGCAGCGGATCTCCACCTGTACCGGTTCATCCGAATCGAAAGAACCGATCCCATAGCAGTTGCCGTCATCATCCAAACGGCAGGCATAAACCGGGGGCTCATCTTTTTCCGGGGTATAACTCACTGCAACACGGAAAAGCTCAATTTCTTTCCCGCCCACAAATACTTTATAATCAATCTCTTTTCTCATTTTATATCCTTATTTAAACGCCATCCGATTCAATGGAGTGATTCAAATGTTCCATGTTGTTCCAGAAAACGATCTGCCAGTCCCCCTCCCCTTTCCGGATGCAGGAGATGGAAGTATTCCCCACGCATGGCGGCACCACCCCGCACACTTCCGGTCCGGCAACATGCAGAATAATATTCCGCAGAAAACCGCCATGGGTCACGCAAAGGATCTTTTTACCGGCATATTTTTTTGCTGTTTCATTCAAAAAATCCACAGCACGCTGGTAAAATTCCCGGCGGCTCTCGCCACCTTCAGGCAGAAAATCCGGCGAACCGCTTCTGTAAAGATTGTGTTCCTCCGGATAGATCTCCCGGATCAGTTGAATGTGTTTCCCCTGCCAATGACCAAGTCCCCATTCCCGCAGCCGGGGCGTATAAAGGATCTCCCTGCCATTGGCGATGGACCGGGCAGTAATGGCAGCACGCTGCAAATCGCTGGAAAAGATCACATCGAACGGCTCATTTTTCAACCGCTCCCCGACCAGACGTGCTTGCGTCAGCCCGTTTTCGTTCAGCGGCACATCGGTCTGCCCCTGCACAATACCTCCGGCATTTTCAGCAGTCTCGCCATGACGAACAAAATAAACGACCGTTTCCATAATGATATTCCCATTTTACAAAAAAAGCGGTACATCCTGAGATATACCGCCTGAAGCATCGAACTGTGGATCAGCTGTTTTTCGATCTTACGTATTTTGGCTTTCCGCCATCTACGGTGGCAGCAGTGATCACACATTCCTTCACATCAGAGAGAGAAGGAATTTCGAACATGACATCTTTCATCACATTTTCAATCAGAGACCGGAGCCCGCGGGCGCCGGTTCCACGCTCGGCAGCAAGTTCGGCGAACCGTTCAAGCGCTTTCTTCTCAAACGTGAGTTTTACATTCTCCATACCAAGCAGTTTCGCATACTGACGGGTCACCGCATTCTTCGGCTCCGTCAGGATCTTCATCAGATCGTCCTTGTTAAGTGGCTGAAGAGCCGTCACAACAGGAAGACGCCCGATAAATTCCGGAATCAATCCGTAGCGGACCAGATCTTCCGGCTCTGCGGGAACGGATGCTGCAAGTTTTTCCTCCGCTGCGATCTTCTTTGCATGTTCCGCTTCTTCCTCCGGGGTGCTGAAGCCGAGAACATGATGTCCGACCCGGCGCTGCACGATCTTTTCCAGACCGACAAATGCGCCACCGCAGATAAAAAGAATATTGGTCGTATCGACATGAAGATATTCCTGCTGCGGGTGCTTGCGTCCGCCCTTCGGGGGAACATTGGCAACCGTACCTTCCAGGATCTTCAGCAACGCCTGCTGGACACCTTCCCCGGAAACGTCGCGGGTGATCGACATATTCTCGCCCTTCTTGGAGATTTTGTCGATTTCATCCACATAGATAATACCGAGCTGTGCCTTTTCCACATCGTAATCCGCAGCCTGAACAAGACGCAGAATAATATTTTCCACATCTTCCCCCACATAACCGGCTTCCGTCAGCGTGGTGGCATCCGTGATACAGAAAGGCACATTGAGCATCTTTGCCAGCGTCTTGGCGATCAGAGTCTTGCCGGAACCGGTGGGACCGATCAGCAGCACATTGCTCTTTTCGATCTCCACACCGGAATCATCGGCAAGCGTGCTGGACTGAAGGCGCTTGTAATGGTTGTAAACTGCCACTGCAAGCGTCTTTTTGGTCTCATCCTGACCGACAACATACTTATCCAGTTCAGCTTTGATCTCGGCAGGTTTGGGAATGGAAAGCCCATTGATGATCCCCGCCATACCGGAAACGCCGGCTGCAGACTGCGGCTTTTTATCGCCATCGAACATGGACTCGCAGATACCGACGCAATCTTTACAGATATTTGCGCCGGTGGGACTGGAGATCATGGGACCGGTGGTTTTTGCCGATCTGCCGCAGAAACTGCAACAATCTTTGTTCATTTTGTCATCAGCCATGATCAGCTCCGGGGACGTGCCTCAAGGACCTTATCCACCAGACCGTATGCGGCGGCATCGGCAGCGGACATGAAGAAGTCACGCTCCGTATCCTTTGAAATCTTGGCAAGGGTCTTACCGGAGTGATGAGCCAGGATATCATTCAACTGACTGCGGAGCTTGATGATCTCTTTCGCCTGAATATCAATGTCTGCAGCAGTACCTTCCGCCCCACCCCACGGCTGATGGATCATGATCCGGGAGTTGGGAAGCGCAAAACGTTTTCCTTTTGCTCCCGCCGCGAGAAGGACTGCCCCCATACTGGCTGCCTGCCCGACGCAGTAGGTACGGACATCGCAGGAAAGCATCTGGATCGTATCATAGATCGCCAGCCCGGCAGTAACAGAACCACCGGGGGAGTTGATATAAAGATCAATGTCCTTCTTCGGGTCCTCGGACTGGAGGAAGAGCAGTTCTGCCACGATCAGGTTTGCCACGTTGTCATCAATCCCGGAACCGAGAAGGATGATGCGATCCTTCAACAATCTGGAATAGATATCAAACGCCCGTTCACCTCCGGCGACCTGTTCTACCACTGTCGGAACAAAATAGTTTCTTGCCATAGCATTCCCGCCTTTCTTTCGTTGAAGTCGACAGTTCTGATCACTTCTGTTCAGAAGCGGCAACAACAGCTTCAAGAGCCTTGTTCATCAGGATATCGGCCTGCAGTTCAGAGGTACCGCCATTGCGTTCCAGCATCTTGCGGACATCTGCTTCCTTGTAGCCCATGTATGCGCACATACCCTTGATCTGGGCATCGACTTCTTCCTGAGAAACCGTGAGTTTTTCCACATTGGCAACTTTACGCAGGACAAAGAACTTGCGCAGATACTTGTCTGCTTCCTGCTTGGCTTCTTCCATGTGCTTTTCGCGGTCAACCTTGAAGGTTTCCACATCAGCTTCACTGCAGACAAGACGTTCCGCAATACGCTGGAATTCACGCTGGACGGTAGAAGCAACGAGTCCTTTGGGCAGTTCTGCTTTTTCGATGCAGGGGAGCAGCATTTCCAGCGCTTTGCCTTTGAGCTGTTCCTTCTTTTCGTATTCCAGTTCTTTTTCGGCGCCGTCCTTGATATCCGCCATCATCTTTTCAACGGATTCGGCTTTCACTTTTTCGGCGAGAGCTTCATCGGATTCGATCGGGGCTTTACGCTGAATTTCATGGATCTTGAACTTGTAGTTCAGCTTCTGCCCCTGCAGAGCAGCTTCACGCCAGTCTGCGGGGAATTCGATCGCAACTTCCGTTTCAACACCGATTTCCTTACCTTCGAGAGCGGCAATGATGCCGGGGAACTGTTCCGGTTCGTTCAGCCAGATCCAGGAATCATCGGCCTTGACCGCACGTTTGAGGGAAGCGGAAGCATCTTCTGCAAGAGCAAAATCGCTTTCGTAGGAAACTTTCATCATATCGCCTTTCTGAGCTGCGCCGGTAACATTGGCATAGTCAGAGTAGAGCCCCTTCAGGTATTCAAGACGGGCAGCAACACGCTTTTCAACACTGTCCATTTCAGCGACTTCATAAGCGAAGGCTTTGTAGTCGGGCAGTTCGATCGCAGGAGCAGTTTCGACCTGAATGGAGAAGACATATTCTTTTCCGTTTTCCGGCTTCACAGCGGCATCCAGGCTGCCGAAAGAAACAATGTCAAGATTGTCATTTTCTTCATTAGCGGAAAGCTGTTCGAAAGCAGCGCCCTGAAGATTTCTTTCCACATCTTCGAGAATATAGTCAGCATAACGTTTCGCCACGATTTCCAGCGGAGCTTTTCCAACGCGGAAGCCGGGGATCTGTGCCTGTTTCTGGGCGGTTTTGGCGGCCTTCTTGAATGCAGCGCTCACCGTTTCGGCAGCGACTTTGAACTCAATTTTCTGCTCGCAGGGAGCGGTTTCGTTGACGGAGAGAGTGATGTTGTTCTGTTCAGACATTTTGTTTTCTCTTTCTGTTTTATCGTTAAGTTTTGCAAATGCAGTTAAAATAGTTAAAGGTATAATATACAGCCAAGTCGCCCACATTTCCAGAGCAAAACGCATGATTTTTCCGATTTCTCTGAAAAAATTTTTCTCTTTTTTCCGAAAAGGGACTTTATTATTGCAGATTTGGCTGTATAGTATGGGGAATAATTATTGAAAATTGAAATATCAACCTATTAAACTCTCTGAGGAACAGCAACGATGGAAGGTACAGCAAAACTGATTATTCTCTCCGAACAGTTCAGAGGCAGAACGTTCGAACTGGTGAATGAAACAATGACGATCGGTCGTGTAGACC
>JAGAPM010000344.1 GCA_017623265.1 Lentisphaeria bacterium
ATCCTTTCCCAGCTGTATGATGACGGCTTAATGGAAGCCCGATCTGTGGAACAGAGCAAAGTCTTTGAAGCTGCCACATTCTTTGCCCGCTGCGAAGGCACACTTCCCGCACCGGAAAGCTCCCATGCCATCCGGGCTGCCATTGATGAAGCAGTCCGCTGCCGTGAGACAGGAAAGAAGGAGACGATCGTTTTCGGACTGACCGGAACCGGATACTTTGATATGTACGCATATCAGAAGTTCAACGATGGTATCATGTCCGATTATATCCCCACCGATGAGGAAATCGCAAAAAGTCTTGCAAAACTCCCGAAGGTGAACGTATGACAAAAAAAGTTTATTTCGCCGGTGGCCTTTTTGACCACAAAGAACTGACAGGTAACATGTTGCTTGCTGAAAAGATCGAACGGCTTTCCGCCGGACGTTATCAGGTCCTGCTGCCGCAGGATTTTGAGTCCGCACAGACAGATGCCACTTCGGTTCGCAACAATGATTACAAACTGCTCCTGACATGTGATCTGATCGTTGCAAACTTCGATGGCGTGGAGCTGGATTCCGGTACTGTTGCCGAGTTCTGCTGCGCAAAAATGCTGGATATGCCTGCGGTCCTGTTCCGGACTGATTTCCGGAATGGCGTGGAGCGTCCCGGCGCAATTGTCCCGTGGAATCTGATGATCTCTGCCTATCCCCGGACGGTCAACCTGATTATCAACGGCATGGATGAACTGGTCCGTCACGGACGGGATCTGGAACAATATTACTCTTCCATTGCGGAACAGATCATTGCTGCAATGGATAAAGCCGTTGCGACCGGAAGTATTTTGTCGCAAAAAGATTTAACGGATCATTACAAACGGATCCTGCAGCTGTTGGGGGGCGGGATGAGCGAACTTTTTACGGAACAGGATTTACAGACTCTGATCGCAGAAAAGATCAAAAACGGAATTTATTGAAAAATTGCATCAAGCATCTGCTTTGCAAGGAGTTTTTTCTCCGTCAACGGCAGCGGAATGACTTCTCCGTTTACACCGTAAAGCGTGATCTCATTGCGATCCGACTGAAAACCTTGACCTGGCAGCCCCACCTGATTGGCGGCGATCCAGTCAAGGTTTTTCTTTTTCAGTTTACAAAGAGCATTTTCTGCCAGATTTTCCGTTTCAGCGGCAAAACCGATCAGTTTCTGCTGACCCGTCTTCATCTGTCCGAGAGAAAAAAGAATATCTTCCGTCCGTTCCAATTCCAGAATCAATTCGCCTTCTTTTTTCTTGATCTTGTTTTGTGCCACTACCTTCGGGCGATAGTCCGCAACAGCGGCACAGAGAATGGCGGCATCCATGGCAGGGAAACGGGTCTTGACAACTTCCGCCATTTCTGCAGCACAGATGACCGGCACAAATTCCGCCAGACCTTCCGGCGGGATCACAGAAGAATCAACCGGACCGGAGACAAGAAT
The DNA here is from genome assembly GCA_017623265.1 of Lentisphaeria bacterium. Classification (GTDB taxonomy): domain Bacteria; phylum Verrucomicrobiota; class Lentisphaeria; order Victivallales; family UBA1829; genus SIG77. The sequence goes on from JAGAPM010000344.1 coordinate 1,454, forward strand.
TACGGAAAAACCTTTTTCCACGGCGGCGGCAGCAAGGGCATACCCCATTTTTCCGCTGGAGCGGTTTGTGATAAAACGAACCGGGTCCAGCGCTTCACGGGTCGGACCGGCTGTGATCAAGAGCGTCCGTTTTTCAGCCATTTTGCGTACTGTTCCTTAACGAATGACGCAGTTCACAGCAGGCGGGACACATGAAATTCTCCAGTCCGAGAACGGAAGTCGTCTTGCTGCTGAGGCGCAGCTCCACTTCATCTCCGGCAAGGACCTGGATCTTTTTCGGCGCATTATCCGCCACCACTTCGCAGGGACCGCGCAGGATCTGAACACGGATCACGGAACTTTCCGGAAGAACAAGGTGATTCACAACTTCCGTACTGTTACTGAACGCCAGTCCGATCCCTGTCCGGAAAATACTGTGTGTGATGCTCCGGTAGTAGGCAGTGGCGCCGTGTACCGTGGAAAGCCCAACACCATCGCCCACGATCTCTCTGCCGTAAAGTTCCCCGTCGATCCAGACTTTATAACGCATGGCGCTGACATAATTGCTGTTGTGGATAAAAACATCATTGATCCCGGAAAGCGCCTGACCATTACAGATCGCTGTAACTTTCGGCAGTTCAGTAACTTTCAACTGTCCATTCTTCAGGGAAAGAAGCTGATCTTTCCGCTGATGAAGCGGACAAAGCGGGGCTGTTTCCATGTCCCGCAGCGCAAACTTCAATTTACCGGGGCAGGCGTATTCCGCACCGAGCATTGCACCATCTCCGCCATGAGAAAGAACCAGATCGGCTTCTGTTGCATTTTTCGTAACGGTAAAGCCAAGCTCAACCAGCTCTGCCGCCAGTGTTTCAAGATGTCTGCCTGTCAGAAATATTTTCATTTTTACTTACATCCGGGTTGATTCAAGTTCACTATAAAATACCATACTTTTCCGGAAAAACAAATATTTTTCCGCTTTTTCCTGCAAAATAAAGGGACCCGATCTTCTGGACCGGATCCCGGAAGACAAAGTTGTGTTCGTTTTCTTTACTTCGTACGCTGCAGGATCCGGCAGCGTCTGTCAAAGTAACGGATCGCAAAATCCTTCCAGTTAGCCTCAACGGTTCCCGCCCGCTGGAATGGAACCGTGATATAAGTGGGATAATTCCGTTCGCTGTTCCGGATGATCACCGGAATATGGACCATGGAAGAAGCAAACTCTCCGGCTGTCAGATGGACCTTGAGAGAGATCCGGGAGTCATAGTAGCCCATGATCTGGTGGACCGGACCTTCCGCAAAACTCCAGCCTTCCGGCAGTTGCCATTCCATCTGGATAACTGAATTTTCGTGGCGGGATTGTTCGAAGGTAAGCGTGATCTCCTGACAATCCCCCGGCTTTGTCACCGGACTGGTGCCGTAATCCACAGAAAGCATCCCGAAAGGCAGGGGGAATTCCAGCGTACGGGAGGACCGGTGAGTCAGCCGGTAAAGTGCAGTATCGCCATCGCCGAGACGGCGGATCATTTCATCTTCGATCACGGTTTCGCCATCGGTCAGGCGCAACAGCGTGGGATTTTCCTGATCCATGATTTTCTTACAGGCAGATCGGAAGAGCACACG
>JAGAPM010000345.1 GCA_017623265.1 Lentisphaeria bacterium
AAATGTATGGGAATGGTGCTTGGATACCGATGGCTCCAGCCGCGTTATGCGCGGCGGCAGTTGGTACTTCAACGCGCGCCTCTGCCGAGTGGCGATCCGGAACGACTTCTACCCGGACTACCGGGGCTGCAACTACGGCTTCCGCCTCGCCCTTGTCCCAGTTCAATAAAAAGATATCCTCATAATCTTTGAGCTAAAAAACGGAGTGTCTGAAAACGCTCAAGATCCGGGCAATAGCGGGAGCTGCCCGGATCAAAGAGCGTTGAAGAACACGGAGTTATAAGCCCCACCGCAGGTGGGGCGATTTTTCAGGAGGAAAAATGCAGTATAAATTTTTTTCAGTTCCTGCAGTTGTTTTCGGGGCGAATGCCGCAGAAGATGAACTGAATGTTTTTTTGCGTTCGCATCGTATTTTGAGTACCCAGAGGGAATTTGTTTCGTGCGGGCAGCAAAGTTATTGGTGCTGTTGCGTGGAATATATTGAAAACGGGAAAACGGAAGAAGAACGGTATCGCAGCAGTCAGCGTGAAAAAACGGACTATAAAAAATTGCTTTCCGAAGAAGAATTTGCCAATTTTATGATTCTGAGGGAATGCCGGAAAGAGCTTGCGGAAGAAGCCGCTGTTCCAGCGTATGCGATTTTTTTGGATGAACAATTGGCTGAGCTAGCGAAAATGGGGGACATTCAAGAGCAGTCCCTGAGAAAGATCCGTGGAATCGGAGAAAAGAAGATCGAAAAATACGGGAATCGTTTTTTGTCTTTATTGGAGAAAAAAAGAAATGAAAAGAGCGGGCAACCTTTATCAGAAGATCATGGAGTTGAAAAATCTTGAGCTCGCCTTCTGGAAAGCTCAGAAGGGAAAAAGAGGAAAAAAAGATGTACAGGTTTTTCGCGCGGATCTTCAAAATAATCTGCTGATGTTGCAATCCGATTTGCAGAATGGACCGTCTTTGGGAAATTACCATTATTTCACCATATACGATCCGAAAGAACGTGTGATTTGTGCCGCAAATTTTCGTGAACGGGTGCTTCATCATGCAATTATGAATGTTTGTGAGCCATATTTTGAAAAATTTCAGATTTACGATTCCTATGCGTGCAGGAAAGGGAAGGGAATGGATCCCTGTCTTACCCGGGCACAGCAATATTGCAGAAAATTTAATTGGTATTTGAAACTTGACATTCATAAATTTTTTGATACGATTCCTCACGATCGACTTCTTCAGCTGCTTGAGCGTCGTTTCAAAGATCCGCATCTTTTAAATTTATTCAGTTCGTTGGTTGAAAGTTATGAAGTACAGCAGAATTGCGGTATTCCGATCGGCAATCTGACCAGTCAATTTTTCGCAAATTTCTATCTTGCATATCTTGATCACGAACTGAAAAATGTTTGTAGAGTTCCGGGATATATTCGATACATGGATGACTTTTTGCTTTTTTCAGACGATAAAAAAGAGTTGCAGGATTTGCAGAAATATGTGGAAAGTTATTTGAAATATTCTTTGAAACTTGAATTAAATCCGGCAATCCTTAATCGGACTTGTTGCGGAATCTCTTTTTTAAGCTATCGGATTTACCCGCATGAATTACGGTTGAGTGTCAAAGCAAAAAAAAGATTTGTCCGGAAAATAGCTGTTGCAAATGCACTGGAATCTGCTGATCATGCTTTACCTTTGCTTGCATTTCTGAATCGTGCCAATTCTTACGGATTTCGGAAAAGTATTTTATACGGGAAACGAACCAATGGCTCCAACCGCGTTATACGCGGCGGCAGTTGGAACAACAACGCGAACAACTGCCAAGTGGCGAACCGGAACAACAACAACCCGGACAACCGGAACAACAACAACGGCTTCCGCCTCGCCCTTGTCCCAGCTCAAAGATTATGATGGATGTCTGATCATTGAACCGGTTTGTTTTCCAGTTCTCCAGTAACGGGGACAAAAAACAATTTCTCCTTGTTTTCAGTAGGTTTTCTCGAAAGCAACAAGGAGAATTTTTCTGGCAGAGGTTTATGTAGAAGCTAACAAATTCAGGAGGAGTTTTAAAAGCTGAATGAAAAGGAAAATGCAAAATGTGATCCTGTTGTTGGGGGTGTCCCTGGCTGCAGCGATCGGTTTCTGCGGATGCGGCAATGAAGCTGAAAAATCGGAAGAAACCGGCATTGAGACCGTTGAGATCAATAAAAAGTGGAAGGAGATGGTTCGACCGGCTGCACGCCGCAGTCGTCTGGAAAGAGATGCGGTATCTATGATCAATGAGATCATCCGGGACAATCCCGGAAAGATCAGCGGCAGTTGTACCCGGGTCGAACTGCCGGAAAAACTCTCCGACAAAAAGTGGAAAGGAACCGCTTTCCTCAATAACGGCAAAAAACTGACCTGTTATGTGACGGAATCCTTTTCCGGGATCGAGGTGGAAGTGGAATACGAGGAAATCGTTGCTGTTCCCGTCTGGACATGGTAAAAATGGTTTTTTCCGCAGGGCAGCGATTACTTCCTCAAAAGCACGCGGAAGGCGTGGGGGAGATCCCCGGTCAGAAGTTGAAGTAGATAAAGGGGGAGACCTTCACAAAGAAGAACATCGGCACGATCAGCAGAAGGATCGTCAGGATGGCGTTGACCCATGTGGGACGGAATTTTTCCTCCATATCCACCGCCGGTTTCAGGAAGACAATAATAAATCCGCCCGCGATCAGAAACAGCAGACCGCGTACATCAAACGGTGCGGGCAGACTCCATGATTCGGGGCAGAACATAGCGGAAAGCAGCTGCTTCACCTGACTCATATCCGTTGCCCGGAAGGGGATCCACGCCAACAGCACAAAAAGGAACGTGATCAGCTTTGCGGGGATGCGGTGCATCTTCAAGCCCAGGAACTTACTCCAGATCCGGTGGATCACCAGCGCCGTCCCGTGGAGCATCCCCCACAGAACAAAGAGCCAGCTTGCCCCGTGCCATAACCCGCTCACAAAGAACGTGATCAGCAGGTTCAGACAGTTCCGGAACTTGCCGCAGCGGTTGCCGCCGAGGGGAATGTAAAGTCCGGTCATGAGGAAGCGTCCCAGCGTAATATGCCACCGCCGCCAGAAGTCGGCAATATTTTCAGAAAGATACGGCGAATGGAAGTTTTTCGGCAGCCGGATATTGAACAGCAGCCCCAGCCCGATCGCCATATCGCAGTACCCGCTGAAGTCGAAATAGATCTGGAACGTGTAGGCGAGGGCGGTTTTCCAACCGGTGAAAAAGTTTCCGGCGGCGTTCAGGAATCCCGGATCCGCCATCTCTGCAAAGAAGTCGGCAAGCAGGATCTTTTTGGACATCCCCAGTGCAAAGAGGTACAGCCCTGCGGCGATGTTGCGTGCGTCCGGGCGGAGTCGGTCGTC
>JAGAPM010000346.1 GCA_017623265.1 Lentisphaeria bacterium
CAAGATCCATGTCCTGTTGTCCAGCGGTTATGTGGATGCCGCTTCGGTGGAGGATCTGCTCAAAAACGGTGCCGATGGTTTTCTGGAAAAACCACACCGGATCAAAACTCTTGCAACAGAACTGCGCCGGATCCTCGATCCGGAAAAATAAGCAGAAAGGATTCCAAATATGAAATTTACGATGATTCATTACAATATCAATGTGACTGATCTGGAAAAAAGTCTTGCGTTTTATGCAGAAGCGCTCGGTTTGACCGAAGCCCGCCGGATCAATGCGCCGGATGACAGTTTCATCATTGTTTATCTGGAAGATGAAACACATACATTCCAGTTGGAACTCACCTGGCTCCGGGATCATGAAGGACCGTACAATCTGGGCGATGAGGAATTCCATCTGGCGTTCCGTACCGATGATTTCGATGCTGCCCGCTCCAAACATGAGGCAATGGGGTGTATCAAGTATGAGAACCCGGATATGGGCATTTATTTTATCACGGATCCGGATGGCTACTGGCTGGAAGTTGTTCCGACACGCTTGAAATAATGGAAAAACAGAGTATATTATATACTCACAAAATTTTCACGAAGAGGATCTTCAGCTCCTTTTCATAAAATTGAACAAGGAGACAGATCATGCAGAGTTTTTCCGATTTCGGGCTTTCACAGACAACACTGGATGCCCTCGCTGCAAAAAATATTTCCGTGCCGACTCCCATTCAGGCAGCCGCAATCCCGCTTTTGATGTCCGGTGAGTGCGATGTTCTCGGTCAGGCCCGTACCGGTACCGGAAAGACGGCTGCATTCGGGATTCCCATCATTGAATGTATCCGACCCGGTTCAAAATCTCCGCAGGCGTTGATCCTGACACCCACCCGTGAACTGTGTATGCAGGTGGCGGCGGAGATCAAAAGCCTCGCCGGAGAACGGCGTCTTTTTGTGGCGGCAGTTTATGGCGGCGCATCCACTGAGGTTCAGCTGCGTTCCCTGAAACGGGGCGTGGATATTGTTGTGGGTACGCCCGGTCGTGTGCAGGATATGATCGATCGCGGAGCGCTGAATCTGGATGAGATCATGTTCTCTGTACTGGATGAAGCGGATGAAATGCTGGATATGGGCTTTGTGGAAGATATTGAATCCATTCTTGCGCTTATGCCCGAAGATCGCAGACAACTGATGTTCTCCGCCACCATGCCGCCGGAGATCATGAGCATTGCCGAACGGTTTATGAAAGATTGCGAAGTTATCCGGGTGGATGCAGAACCGGCAAGTCTGGAGCAGATCGACCGTTTCGGATATGAAGTGAAGCGGGACGATAAAGTGGAAGCGCTGGTCCGCCTGATCAATATGGAACCGGATATGTACGGGCTGATCTTCTGTCGTACCCGCGCCGATGTGGATGAACTCTGTGATGCACTGGCAAACCGGAAGATCCGGGTGGAGGCGCTTCATGGCGAAATCTCTCAGGCTCAACGGACTAAAGTGATCCGGCAGTTCAAGGATGGCGCATTCCGTCTGCTGGTGGCGACTGACGTTGCTGCCCGGGGGATCGACGTTGCCGGTCTGACCCATGTCATTAACTACTCCCTTCCGGTCAATACGGAAATTTATATTCACCGGATCGGCAGAACCGGAAGAGCAGGGCGCAAAGGGGCTGCGATCACGTTTGTCTCCCCCGGCGAACGCAAAAAACTTGCGGAGATCGAAAAGGAGCTCGGCTCAAAGCTGGAAATGCGGGAACTTCCCACCCCGGAAGAATTGGTGAATGCCCACAAAGAAGCCCTTATTCATTCTCTCTCCGGTTGTGAACTGGATGAAAGTTATCTGGATTTTGCCGCAGAACTGGTGGATGCCACGGAAGATGTGGATATGCTCGTTGCCGCACTGCTTCATGTGGGCTTCGGAAACCGTTTCATGGAAAAGGCATACCCCGTGATCCGTACAAAACGCCGGGAGTTCCGTGACCGGGACAACCGGGAGGGCAAAGGCGAAAAGAAAAGCCGCAAAGCTCCGGAACACCGGGATGACTATACCAAGTTGTTGTTCACCAAAGGAAAAAATGATGGCATTACGCCGCAGGTCCTTTTGGAAATGATCTTCAATGCTGTCCGGATCACATCCAAACGACTCGGAAAGATCTCCTGTTTTCCGAAAAACGCGATCATCGAAGTTCCCGTAAGCCTTGCCTCCAAGATCGTTTCCGGTGTCAACGGGCATACCCACTCCAACCTGATGCGTTATGCGGATGATGATAAAAATAACAGAAAAAACAACAAAAAGCCTTTTGATAAGAGATAAAAAGGTTGTTTTTTGGTGAGATTGCTCCATTTTGTGTTGCAAAAAACAATAATCTGTGCTATAATTCCGTTGTACAGATAGAAGATGACAACACCAAACCAAGGAGAATTTATGAAGAACACGGGTAATTTTCTGATGACACTGTTCGCATTCGCATTCTGCATAAGCAGTTATGCAAAGGATTCCATTGAGGATGCATACGATCTGTATGCGCCCAGTGGAAAAACGACAAAATGCTGGCTCCAGGTTTCCGGAGAAACCAAGGGCGGCGGCAGAGTTTCCTTTGAAAAAGGCAAAAACCCCCTCGTTGTCCGGGATGAAAAAGGCAACCTGATGCAGAAAGACCCCAACTACGAAACAAGATATGTGATGCTTGATTTCTGGGGCGGTGAAGACAGCCGTGCGTTCAATCTGCATCGCATGGTGGAAGCTCCCGAAGGGAAGTGGGTCAAATATATTCTCACCTTCAAACCCCGTGCAACAGGCAAGATCCGCATTGAATTCGGTCCGTACGTGGGACATCAGCACTATCCGGACAAGAGCATGTACAAATACCGTGACCTTGCGTATGCCCGTTATGCAAAACTGGAAGCGGTTAATGCGAAACTTAAAGACCCGGATTTCAAAAATCCAAAAGTCTGGGGTATGCAGAAGTATTACTACTTCAAAGAGATCAAGTCTGCTGTAGTGACAGATGAAGAAGCACCCGGCGGCAAGTGTCTGCGCGCAACCGGCAGAATCTCACAGGAGTTTGCGGTGAAGGCAGGTGTGCCTGTGACAATTACATTCTTCTACCGTTCTGATGACTATTTTAACGCAAAAAAATAATTGAAGGAGTGTGAATTATGAAAAAAATCCTTACAATTCTTTCCTTATTCTGCAGTGCATTTGCACTCACCGCCGGTCCCAGCATCGAAGATGCGTATGATCTTTATGCGCCGAATGGAAATTCCACTCATCTCGGAATCTGGATCTCCGGTGAACTCGGCAGCAACCGTATTTCTCTTGCCAAAGGGAAAAATCCTCTGAAAGTTCCGGATGAAAAAGGCGAACTTCTGCAGGCAGATCCTTCCGGCTGCGAAACGCAATATTGTTTCCTCGGTTTCCATGGCGGTGAAGCCAACCGGGCCTTCAATCTGCATGGCAGTGTGGGTGTCGCCAAAAACAAATGGACCCGGATCGTTGTGACTTTTGTGCCGCGCAAGACCGGAAAAGTCCGTTTCAGTATGGGTGGCGGCGGTGGTCGCAAGCACTATCCGGATAAATCTCTTTACAAATATGCCAATCTGGTATTCAGACGTTTTGCCGGCTTGACTTGCGAAAATACCAAATTCAATGATCCCAAGTTTACGAAAGCAAAACCGTGGAACACATCCACCTGGTGGCACTTCCGGGCGATCAAAGCTGAAGTGATCACAGATCCCGAATGTCCGGAAAAGCGTTGTTTCCGTGCGCTGAACACGCTTTCTCAAGTTATCCCCGTAACGGCGGATAAGATGGTTACGATCATCTTCTACTACCGTTCCGATGATTGCTTTGATGCCAAGATGTAAGATCATCTGAAGCAATTTTGATTTTGAACCTCCCGTCTCCGGACTGGAGGTTTTTTTGTGGCGGTAAATAAGCCGGATTTTGTAAACACAGCTTGAAAAATTTACTTGCGGATGTATGGTAAGTCATCCATGTAACAGGAGGTTTGCTTATGACGAAATATGTGATTCTTGATACCGATTGGGGCAGCGATGTGGATGATGTCGTTGCGGTGCGTCTGCTTTGCAATGCTCACAAACAGGGAAAAATCGAATTTCTCGGCTGTATTCTGGATGCTGTTACGCCTGATTCCGTCCGGTCGCTGGATGCCTTTCTGCTTCACTCCGGGCTGGATCTGCCCATCGGGATCGACCGGGATAATGTTGATTTTATCAGCGATGCCCGCTATCAGAACCACCTGACTCAACTGCTTCCGTCCAAATATAAGAGCGAAGACGAGGCGGAGGGCGGTGTCCGTCTTTACCGCAGACTGCTCGCCAACGCGCCGGAAAAGGTGCATATCGTTGCCATCGGCTTCAAACAGGTGATGGCGGATCTGCTGGAGAGCAAACCGGACGATCTCTCCCCCCTCA
>JAGAPM010000347.1 GCA_017623265.1 Lentisphaeria bacterium
GCTACACCCAGCTCACCGACGTGGAACAGGAACAGAACGGCGTGTATAACTATGACCGTACCCTGAAGGTCAGCGAAGGACAACTGGCACTCGCATTCAAAGAAGGCAAAGTGAAAAAGCCGGCAGCAAAGAAAGCTCCTGCGAAAAAGGCAGCAGCAAAGAAAGCTCCTCCCAAGGCAAAAGCAAAAAAGAAATAAGTTGACGCCTTAAAACGCCTGCGAACGGTCCCGGTCAATCGGCTGGGACCGTTTTTTGTTTCGCGGGGCGGCGGTAAGCACCGGGCGGTGTCCCGTAAAAATTTTTGAACGCCTTGGAGAAATGGAACCGGTCGGCATACCCGGATGCCGCCGCGATCGCGTCAATGGTGTCATCCGTGGCGATCAGTTGGCGTCTGGCATATTCCAGCCGCAGATTCAGAAGATATCGACCGGGAGTCATGCCCAGTTCTTTTTTAAACTGTTCATAAAAAAGATTCCGGCTCATGCCCGCTTTTTTGCACAGAAGGCTGTTGGAGAGCGGTTCGCCCCGGTGCTGATCGATCCAATCCACCGCCCGGCGGATCCCCGGACTCATCAGCGGGTGTTCCGGTTCCAGAAAATCGCTTTCCGGAATCGCTGCCAGCGTGTTGAAAAGATAACGCTGGAACAGAAAAAGTTTCCGGTCTTTCTCTAAATTTGTTTGAAGGTTTTTTACCTGTTCCCCAACCGCGCTGGCGGGGAAGGAATAGATTTTCCGGCGGACCCTGTCAAAGGGCGGGGGAGCGCTGAAGTGCAGATAGAACTGGCGGAATGTACCGCTGCTTTCTGTGGAAAACTTTGTGTATGGCGGGATCAGGATCACACGATCCGGATGCAGGGGGATCCGTTTCCCGTCGTACAAAAGAGCGGCACCGGGATCGGGATCCCAATAGAAAAGCCAGCAGGACCGGACTGCATCCCGGAAGAACCAGTTGTCCACGGTAGAAAAACAACATTCCCGGATCACCAGTTCAAAGGGATTTGTGATTTCGGAAAAAACAGAAATGGGATGATTTGACATAAAAAAGGTAATCCGGGACATTTTCTTTTCTGGTCGATACGTGTATAATATAGTCAGAAAATCAAAAACCGCAAGGACAAAAACAAATAAAAATACAGAAAACAGGAGAAAATTATGGCGATCACCCCTGAACAGAGAAAGAAACTGGATCCTGTCCTCGACCGGCTCGTTGCAAAAGTGAAAGAACTCCGGGATCTCCATCCGGGTGTCTGGAATACCACGGAAGCACCGCACCCTGAAGATTACGTGGAAGATGATCCCCTGCGGCACCCCGGCAATACGGAGTGGGTCGGGATGATCCGGGAGGAAAATGATGCGCTGGATGAAGTCCTGCTGGAGATCCTTGCGACTCAAATCCGTCCTGCACCTGCCGATATGGTGAAAATCACCCCCGATAAACTGTGGGTCTGGGGGGGACCGACCCCTTCCTGGGGCGGGACCATGGCAGATGATACCCTGGTGCGCGGCGCAGACTATTTCGGGGCGGAAAATGTTGTTTATGTATACGGTCCCACCAATGAAAAGATGATGGCACTGCACAGCAAATACACCAGGATGTTGTGTCAGGTCAACAGCCTTTGCCGTACCAAAGGCGCACAGGGAGAGTTGACCGAGGAGGAAAATGCGGAATATCTCAGTGAACTCTCGCTCAAGTATCCCAATATCACCGGTGCCATGTGCGATGATGTGACGGTATATTTTGAAGATGTTGTTCCGGCGGAAGGGTTTATCGCGCGGTACAATGCCTTGAAAAAACATAATCCCGCCCTGAAAATGTACGGGACCGTCTATTCGGGGGAATGTGCTTCCAAAGACATGTCACTCATCGAACCGTATCTGGATGTGATCACATTCTGGTTCTGGAACAAAGACAGCATCCTGGAATTTGATGAGGAGATCGCAAAGTGCCGGGAAACATTCCCCGGAAAGTCCATTCTGATGGGGCTGTTCATCCATGACTACGGCAGATCGGATGTGGAAAATCCCATTGAACTGCTGACATATCAGCTTGACAAAACGCGGGAATACATGGCAAAAGGCATTGTGGAAGGCGTTGTGATCCTCGGTGACCGGGAGATCAAAAAATGGCCGGTCACCTCGAAAGCAGTCCGGGATTATCTGGAGAATCAGTGACCCGGCAGCTTACTTCTGCGAGACGCCGGGACCGGAAAGAGAGCTTTTTCCACCGCCGTTTTTGGTAACGGAAATGGCACACGGGATCTCATCCGCCAGATTGGAAACGTGGCTGATCACGCCCACCAGTTTTCCACCGCTGTGGAGTTTTGAGAGCGCATGCATCACGATTTGCAGCGATTCGCTGTCCAGTGTGCCGAACCCTTCATCCAGGAAGAAAGAATCGATCCGGATCTTTTCGCCCGCCATGCGGCTGAGCCCCAATGCAAGAGCGAGAGAGACCACAAACCGTTCGCCGCCGGAGAGATTGGCGCAGGTACGGATCTCGTCACCCTGTTCGTGGTCGATCACATCGATCCCCAGCTGTTCCTTTTCGGACCGGATCAGCTCGTAGCGGCCGTAAAGACTGCGCAATTCGCCGTTGGCAAGGGTCAGCAGATTATCCAGCGTGATTCCCTGCGCCACACGCTGAAACTGATTGCCTTTTCCAATGAGGTTATGGAGTCTGCCCCACAGTGCCGCATTTTTCTTCTGTTTTTCCAGTTCCACTTCTTTTTCATCAAGGCGTTTCCGGTTTTCGCTGTTCTGATCCAGTTCCTGACGGAGCGCACCCCGTGTGACTGAAAGCTGATTCTGTTCTTCTGTTTTCTGCTTCAATTCTTCGCCGAGGATTGCGGAGCCTTTTTCCGTTTTACGCTGACTTTCTGCCGTTTTCTGTTCTTCCGTCAGCTCTTTCCCTTTTTCTTCCAGATACTCCTTCCGTGCGGCGAGGTCCGCTTCTTTTGCGGAAAGACGTGCCAGTTCGGCAGGATCAAGCATATTGTGTTTCAGTTCATCCGGCGTTATGCCGATTTTCCGGCAGAGTTCAGCCAATGCCTGTTCCGTTTCACGAATCGCCAGAGACCGGTTTCCTGCTTCGGTTTGAAGTTTTTTCTGCTGGGACTGCGCACTGTTCCATTCGCCCGCAGTCCGGACAGCTTCTTTTTCAGCGTGGATCCGCAGGTCTGCGGCGGATTTCAGAGCAGCATCGGCGCAGGCCTGTTCCTGTGCCGGATCCCCGTTTCCCAACAGCGCGAACCGTTCCGCAGAAAGTTTCTGCAATTCTTCCTGACGATCTTTCCGTTCTGCTTCGGCTTCGGCAAGCCGTTGACCGATCCCCTGTCGTTCCTGTTCTGCAGCATTCTGTTCCGCCTGGATCTTTACCAGATTTTCGCTGAATTCCTGCAGATTTTTCTCTGCCTCCCGATAGTGTTTGATCCGTTCGGTAACGGCATCCGGAAGGGAATCGGCTTTTTCCGGCAACTCGAAACCGGCAGTTTTCAGCCTGTTTTTCAATTCGTTCCACTGTGCTTTCCCGGCGCTGACTTCTTCCTCAAAAAGCCGTTGCTTTTCATTCCGTTCAGCGATCGCATTGGTATGGGTATTCCGGGCGATTTCTTTTGCAGCAGCAGATTTTTCCCGTTCGGCATCCGCTGCAAAACGGGTATTTTCTGCATTACGCAGTGCTTCTTCCAGAGCGGTGAGTTCTTCCAGTTTTTTGCTGACTTCCGCCAGATCTTTTTCATTCTGATCCATGGTCGGGATCACATCCGGGTGGTCGGCAAACGGATGATCCACGGCACCGCAGAGGGGGCATGGTTCTCCCTTCCGGAGGCGTTTCCGTTCTTCCGCCAGATCGGTGATCGCCCGGATCGTCCGGATATTCCGCATAAGGGTATTCTGTTTTTCCGTCAGAGACTGCCGGGACTCCTGCTGCCCGATCTTTTTCTGCAGTGCGGAAACTGCTTCCGCCGGAGCTTTGCATTTTTCCTCTGCGTTTTTCAAATTGCGATCAGCCGCTGCCAGCGATTTTTCCGCCGCCGCCACTTTCTTTTCCGCCTGTTCCCGATCCCGGTTCAGAGAGAGAGCAACAGCCCGGCGATCCACAAGATGCCGCAGGGAACTTGTCCATTCGGCTGCCTTTTCCGGAAGAGTGGAATCTTCTGCGTGGTTTTGATAATACTGTTCGCTTTTCCGGTGCAGTTCTTCCAGCGTTTTCTGTGTATCTGCAGCACGCAAGATCCGGTTTTCTGCGGCAGTCCGGAGGGACTGTTCTTTTTCGAGATTTTTCTCCAGACGCTCCAACTGTTTCTGTATTTCGCCGATCGAGGCATCCAGCAGGCGTGCGGCATTGATCTTTTTCAGATGCTCCTCATGTTTCAGCTGTTGCTGCTGCAGGGCGGCAAGGGTCGTTTCCGCCTGTTTTTGAGCTTGATCTGCCTGCTGTTTCAGACAGGGGAGAGTCTGTTCCAGCTGTTCCAGGTCCGCAAATGTTTCTGCGTTTGCATTCCGCAGTTCTTTCAGTGTATGATGGAGATCCCGTGCGGGTTCGGTCTTTCTGCCCAGTGTCAGCCGGAGCAAATCCGGTTGAAAATCCGCTGTTTCCTGTTGAAGGACAGTATATGCTGCCGCATTATTTGCCAATGAGACCGCAAGTTTTTCCAGTGTTTCCGCAATCTTGAGCTGTCCGGAAAGGAACTGCGATTCTTTCTGTATTTCTTCCTGTTTGCGTTCCAGTTCTGCCAGATATTCCTGCTTGACCGCCTCGTCTTCCGGGGTAAGCAGAACGATCCCGCCGCAGACCGCCTGAATCTGTGCCAGCTGGTCATTTGCCCGGTCGAAGAGCTGTTTTACGGTACTGGAAATCCGTGAATAGATCTCTGTTCCGGTGATCTGTTCCAGAATGGCGGCTTTTGCATCGCCGGCATTGAGAAACGCATCGAATTTTCCCTGTGCGAGCATGACCGTCCGGGTGAAACGTTCCCGGTCCAGTCCGGTGATTTCTTCCACCAGTTTCCGGACAGCGCTGGTCTTGTCGGCGATCTCAATACCCTCCCGTACGAGACGGTGTGCATAAAGATCATTGATCTGTCCGGCGCGTTTGCCCCGGGTGAAGGGGCTGTAAGAGAAAGATGCCATGTAACATGCACCGTCCGATTCAAAAGTAAGTTCCGCCAGACACTCGTTTGTCCCGCGGCTGACAACCTCCTTGTTATCGCCATGTCCGATCCGGGGCGTTTCGGCAAAAAGCGCCAGACACATCGCATCCAGGATCGTGGATTTCCCGCTGCCGGTACTGCCGGTGATGGCGAACAGCCCTGCTGCATATTCCGGCACGGTGAAGTCGATCTCCCACATTCCGTAGAGACTGTTGATATTTTTGATGACCAGTTTCCGGATCTTCATTCTGCCTTTTCCTCCCGCTCTGCGATCCGGAGCGTTTCCTCTGCCAGATGAAACGCATCCAGCAGATCGTTCTGTTCTTCTTCCGGGATCTCCTGTTGTGTCAGCAGCCGCTTGAACACGGTTTCCGGAGTCAGTTCGGAAAGCCGTTCTGAACTGACGGTCCGGCGGAGGATGGCGGGATTCGGTTCCCGGTTGCCGCAGGAAATCAGTTCCAGTTTTGTCTCTTTGATGAGATCCAGCAGATCGGTCCGCAGGTTTGGCTGAAATGCACCGGTATTTTCGACCCGGAGCCAGATTCCGTTTCCGGTTTTTGCCAGTTCTGCGATCTGTTGGGCGATCTCCTCCATATTTCCGCAAAGAGTTTTCATCGGCTGGAAGATCGGGAGGGGCAGGATCTCCGGCGGCTTGGAAAGATCATCCGTTTCAACGATCAGTACGCATTTTTCCTTTTCCGCTTCATCAAATTTCATGGGCAGCGGTGATCCGGAATAGTAACAGGTCGGGATCACGGGATAGCCGCCGTGGATATGCCCCAGTGCCAGATACCCGATCTCCGGCGGAAATTCGTTGAGGGGGATCGGGTGCGTATTGCCCACCGGCTCTGCTTCGCCTTCTTTTTCCACTGCCCAGAAATGACCGGTGGCGATCAGGGGAAGACCGGGATATTTTTCTTTTGCCAGAGCGGTGAGATTACGATATGTTTCGATCGTTCCCTGCTGAAGAGCGTTGCGCTGTTCGTTGTATGTTTCGCCGGAGAGAGAGGAGCGCACATCCCGTTCGTGAAGAAAGGGCAGGGCAATGACCACGGCTTCGCCATTGAGATCGATCAGATGGGAGGCGGGATCGGCTTTGTTAAAACTGCCGAAAACATGAACATTCAGGCGCTTGAGCAAATCTTTCGGCGCTTCGATGAAAGAGGGAGAATCGTGATTCCCTGCCACGATAATGCAATCCCGGACCCCGGCAGCGGCACAGCCGGTGAGAAAACGGTAGTAAAGTTCAATCGCCCGGTTGGGCGGGACCGGCACATCAAAAATATCGCCCGCCACAATGACGCACGGGATCTGTTCCTTCCGGATCAGATCCAGAAGAAAATCCAGCATGGCGCTGAATTCATGATAACGTTTCACATTATTCAGCGAGGCGCCCAAATGCCAGTCTGCTGTGTGCAGGATCTTCATCGTTCCGCCTTTGTTTTCCGGAGTGCCGTGGTGTACCCGATCATGCCGTCGATAATGGCTTTCACGATCTTATCCTGAGTTGCTCCGGTGGCGAGACTTTTCCCTTCTTTGTTGTTGGAGATGAATCCCACTTCCATCAGCAGGGAAGGGCAGCTGGCGTGACGGAGTACAAAGAACCGGGAGGGTTTCACGCCCCGGTCACTGCTGGAGGGGAATTGTTTCATCATGCCTTTCTGGACTTCATAGGAGATCCGCACGTTGTACGGAGATCGGAAGAGCACAC
>JAGAPM010000348.1 GCA_017623265.1 Lentisphaeria bacterium
ATCAGAACGGGTCTGTTTTTGACGGGCGACCAATCGCATGAATGGGAGTAAGGGGGAGCCGTCAAAAACAGGGGGTGCAAAGCACCCTTTTTCATTGTGCCGCCCAACTGCGCTGCGCTTGTTCGCGGCACAGGGGGATTTTGTTTCACCCCAAAGGTGTGTTTTCATTGTGCCGCTCAACAGCGCTTCGCTTGTTTGCGGCACGGGGGATTGTGTTTGCCGCAGGGGTGGACACTTCGGACAGGGGGGAAGCACGCTGAAGGCGTGCGGGAGTATAGCCTATGGGCTTGCCCATAGGTCACAGGAAACACCACAGCACATGCACGCTGAAGGCGTGCGGGAGGTATTATGATTGTCAAACCGCTCCCGCATTTCACCAGACTGCATCCGAATCCGTACAGAAAAATATCTGAAAGGGAAAAATCAGTCTTCGGCGGGGACGGCGAAGGAGCCGCCGCGCCATTCTTTTTCCGCCTCGGAGAACAGTTCCACGCAGCCCAGTTCTTCAAACTCTTTCCGGACGTTGGGATACTCGGTGCCGAGGATGCCCGCAAGGATCAGTCTGCCGCCCGGTTTGACCATGGAAAGCAGTTTTTTCTTACCGGCGATCAGCGCAGAGGAAAGGATGTTTGCAGCCACGATGTCGTACTTCATCTTGCAATAATATTCTTCCAGCGCAGCGACATCAAAGGGCAGGTCTTCATCCGGAATGCCGTTGACCTGTGCGTTTTCCCGTGCGACCGGGATGGTATCCGGATCAATATCGAAAGCGGCGACCGGACGGCATCCCAGCTTGTACGCTGCGATGGAAAGGATCCCTGATCCTGCGCCCGCATCCAGAAACGAAAGCGTTTTTCCGGCAGCTTCCTGCGTGAACTTATCAATGGCGCCGAGACAGGATTTCGTGGTGGCGTGCTGTCCGGTCCCGAAGCTCATGCCGGGATCCAGCGTCAGCACGGTCTGACCGGCGGGAGCATCGTACTTTTCCCACGAGGGCTTGACCGCAAGGCGTTCGGAAATGACAATGGTCTTGAAGTGGAGTTTCCAGGATTCCGCCCAGTCTTCCCGGCGGACTTCACCCCGCTGGAAATCTTCGAGAACGATCCCGAAATCTTTCCAGTTTTCCGCTTCCGCCGTCACAAAGTCGTAAGCGGCGTCCGCTTCTTCGGGAGTCAGAAAATAGATGGTGTGGCGGATGACTTTGCTTTCTTCATCCCGCCAGGAACTCATTTCGTAATCGAACGCTGCAAGCATTTCGGCGCCGGCACCTTCGGTTTCCGAGTTATCGCGCATACTCACACAGTAAAGCATGTCTTGAACCATGATTTTTCTCCTTAAAATGTTGCCACGAGGATCAGCCCGATGATGATCAGGATCAACCCCGCAAGTTTCGGTTTCGTAGTTTTTTCATGCAGCAGTATGATCCCCGCTGCCGCCCCCAGAGGAATACTGAGCTGACGGAACGCCTGAATGTAGCTGACATTATCCACAAACTGCATTGCCCAGAGGATCAGTAGATATGCACCGTTGCAGAGGAATGCTGCCAGCAGAGCGTAGGAACAGCCTTTGAGACTGACGATCTGTTCCTTGAGCTGCTGCCGTTCCTTTCCGTAGATCAGAACGTAGGGGGTCAGCCACAGCCCGATGGCAATGTTTTCCAGATACAGGAAGAAAAATGCCGCATCCAACTTGCCATGGGGAGCCGCTGCGCACATTTCCATGATCCGCAGACCTTCTTTATCAATGACCGTGTACCCCGTAATGCAGATTGCTGCACCGAGAGCAAACAGCACGGAGGCGTTGAGGTATTTCCGCCAGTTGATCACATCCGCAAAACGGCTGTGGGGCAGCATGACCCCGCCGCAGAAGATGATCCCCATCCCGCAGAGCGCAATGTTGCCGGGCATTTTGCCCAACGCAAACAGCGCAGTGACCAGTGGCGTCAGCAACAGAGGGATCGAACGTGCCAGCGGATAGGCAATGGAGACTTCTCCCAGCCGGTACGCATTGGCGAGTCCGATGTAATAACCGGTCTGAAATAAACCGGTTGCAAGCATAAGAAGCCAGAATGACAGGGGCAGGGCGGAGAGGGCGTCGGTGTATTGTGTAAAGAACACTGGCGCGCCGGGGATCAATGTGAACAGGGTCAGCAGCCAAAAGAATGCAGCAGAAGGCGCCTTTGCCTTGCAGATCAGATTCCACGAGGCATGGGCAACAGCACTGATAACGACCAGAAGAATCGCGGAAAGAGCCATATCAACTTACTTTCATTTTCCCCAGAACTGTTCCATATATTTCTGCACTGCACCGGACCGGCTCCTGATCTGAGCGGCGGCATCCGGTTCACCGTATCCGGCAAGATCCCGGCGCATGATCTCGCCTTCCGCATTGCAGAGGGCGTCGTGGTCCGGATAAAATTCCCGGATCAGGAAGTAAACAAACTTTGTCAGGCGGAACGGACCGACCACCACGGGGTGTTCTCCGGGGATCCAGTGGACAGCCACAGACCGTTCATCCCGGATGGCTTCTGCAATGGAGTCGAATTCCAATTTGTCGGCAAAAACGATCGTGTAGAACCAGCCGGCGAGGTCGCCATCGCAGCCGTGGCAATCGCTGATTCCGGCGACGGGGATCTTTTTGCCCTTGGCGCGTTCCTCCTGCCAGCGGGAGATGGAAAGCATATTACATTCCGTCTGGTGACGGTAGAAGCCGCCGACAACTTCCAGAACGTCAAATTTGTTGTGTTCCAGCAGCAGTTCGTTCACATCTTCCCCGATGTAGTTGTGATACCAGGGTCTCCAGAACGGATGGCAGAACATGGCGATCCCGCCCGCTTCCCGGATCCGGTCAAAGGTCCATTCGCTCGCCGCCACCTGAAAACGGGTCAGTTCATCGTAACTTTCGGGAATATTTTTCGTATATTCAGCGACTTCGGAACGGTATTTTGCTTCATCGTTGTACGCCAGATCATTGATGCTGTACTTACCGCCGAAATGGACAATGTGAACCGGATTGTCCGGCAGATGCACTTCTTCCCCGGGGCAGACCAGCATATCGCAGCCGTAGTCCGCCATCGCCTGCTTTGCGGTCAGAGAGGGGGCATACTGGCGGTGGTCGGTAAGCGCCATAAAGTCGAACCCGTTTTTCCGGCAGGTGGCAGCCACATATTCCGGCGTTTCCTTGCCGTCTGAGCAGTTGCTGTGCATGTGAAAATCGCCTTTGTACGGCATAAGTTTGTAAAGATCTTCTTTCAGCGCATAAATGCAAAGGACCTGTTCCTGCGCAAAAGTGCCGTCTTCTTTCTGTGATTCCAAATAGATGACATACTCACCTTCGTTGGGAACGGTCATTTTGAAGACCAGATCGCCATTTTCTTCCCGGATGAAATCGGCAGCGGGCGCATCATCGATCCAGTCACGCCACCCTTTTACGGGGCTGTCCACACGGAAAAATTTGATCCGTGCCGTATTGTCAAGCACGAACCGGGCGCGGCGGTGATAGTTCTTTGCAGAGATGCGGACTTCCTGTTCCTGTTTGCCGGTGCAGAAGACCGTGGGGGTGACTGTGAGATACGGACAATATTGATTTTCCATGGGAAAGTTCCTTGTTTTTCCATCTTTGATATTTCAGAAAAGATCGGGTTGATCGTTGCGTTTCGGGGCTCTGCGGTTGCGTACCTGCGGAGTCAGACCGAAAAGGTTCCAGCTGCGTTCCGTGGCGATCCGCCCCTGTGCCGTGCGCATGAGATAGCCTTCCTGAATGAGGTACGGCTCGTACACGTCTTCAATGGTTCCGGCTTCCTCTCCGATGGCAACAGCCAGCGAGTTCAAGCCAACCGGTCCGCCATTGAAGTTGGCGAGAAGCGTTTCCAGAATCCGCTTATCCATTTCATCCAGACCGTGTTCATCAATATCCATCATGGAAAGGGCTTTTTTGGCGATCTCCGTGGTAATGGTTCCATTGGATTTGACTTGTGCGTAGTCCCGGGTCCATGCAAGAAGATTGTTTGCGATTCGTGGCGTTCCCCGGCTGCGGAGTGCGATCTCCAGTGCGCCGCCATCTTCGATGGGAGCGTTGAGGATCCCGGCGGAACGGGTCACGATCTTCTGCAGGTAGTCCGGCTGATAGTAGTCCAGACGGAGCGAAAGTTTGAACCGGGCACGGAGCGGCGCAGAAAGCAATCCCTGCCGTGTGGTGGCGCCGATGAGCGTAAAACGGGGCAGATTCAAGCGGACAGAGCGGGCGCCCGGTCCCTGATCGATCATGATGTCGATGAAAAAGTCTTCCATGGCGCTGTAAAGATATTCTTCCACAGCTGTGTTAAGCCGGTGGATCTCATCAATGAAGAGGATATCCCCTTCTTCCAGACTGGTCAGCAATCCGGCGAGGTCGCCCGGTTTTTCGATGACCGGCCCGCTGCTGGATTTGATATTGGTTCCTTTTTCGTTGGCAATGATGTAGGCAAGAGTGGTTTTACCCAGTCCCGGCGGCCCGCTCAAAAGCAGATGCCCCAGCGGTTCGTTGCGGGTTTTTGCGGCTTCCACGTAGACTTCCAGCCGCTCCTTGACCTTGTCCTGTCCGGGAAAAGAGGCAAAATTCTGGGGACGGAGCGTCTTTTCCGCCGCCTCATCTTTCCTTGTCAGTGTCGATGTAATAAAACGTTCAGGCGTTTCCATAAAGAAAGTTCTTTCAAATTTTCAAAAGTGATTTGTAATTTTCTTATTTTACAGTATTGTATAATGAGAAAATTTCAAGTACGATTTTAAAGATTGTGAGGTTTTTGCCATGAGAGACACGAAAAAATTGAAACTTGCCGCCGATACGATCCGTATCCTTTCCGCAGATGCGATCCAGAAAGCCAAGTCCGGACACCCCGGCATGCCCATGGGCTGTGCCGATTTTGCGATCGCACTCTGGCAGCACCATCTCCGCGTCAATCCGAAAAATCCCGCATGGCTGGGACGCGACCGGTTTGTTCTTTCCGCAGGTCACGGCTCCATGCTGCTTTACAGTCTGCTGCACCTGTATAACTTCGGTGTCTCCATGGATGAGATCAAAAACTTCCGTCAGTGGGGCAGCGTCACCCCGGGCCATCCGGAATACGGTGTGACCCCGGGCGTGGACATTTCCACCGGTCCGCTGGGATCCGGCTTTGCATCCGCATGCGGTCTTGCTGTGGCGCAGAAACATTTTGCCGCAGTGACCGGTCTGGACAAGACGGATCTGATGGATGGCAGGATTTGGGTCATTGCCGGCGACGGCTGTATGATGGAAGGCGTGTCTCACGAAGCCGCATCCTTTGCCGGGACGCAGAAACTGGATAACATTATCTGCTTCTACGACTCCAATGACATCAGCATCGAAGGCAGCACGAACCTTGCGTTCACCGAAGACGTGGGTGCCCGTTTTGAAGCATACGGCTGGCGGGTTGTCCGTTGCGCCAACGCCAACGATCCGGATCTGGTGGAAGCCGCCATCTGCGAAGCGGAAAAATGCGATGGCAGACCCACGATCATCATCGGCAAGACCAAGATCGGCTACGGTGCGCCCAATAAAGAAGGTAAAGCCAACGCGCACGGCGAACCGCTGGGCGAAGATGAACTCAAAGGCGTTAAGGCGCACTTCGGTTTTGATCCGGAACAGAGTTTTGTTGTCCCGGAAGAAGTCAAGGCGATGACCGATGCGCGCGCAGCAGAAATGGAACAGGAAGGCGCCCTCTGGGATGCAAAATTCCAGCAGTTCCTGGAAGAAAATCCGGAAAGCGCAAAGCTGATCGCCGATATGCTCAGCAAGAACCTGCCGGATGATCTGGAAGAACAGCTCATGGCAGCGGTGGATCTGAGCAAGCCCCAGGCAACCAGAGCCAGCTCCGGCGCCGTTCTGCAGAAACTCAGCAGTCTCATCCCCGCTCTGATGGGCGGATCCGCTGACCTCGGTCCTTCCAATAAGACTGTGGTCAAAGCGACCGATTCTTTCAATCCGGAAAACAGAAGCGGCAGAAATATGCACTTCGGCGTCCGTGAACTTGCAATGTCCATGATCGCAAACGGTATGGCGCTCTCCGGAACCGCTCTGCCGTACTGCGCCACTTTCTGCGTGTTCTGCGATTACATGAAGCCGGGTATGCGTCTCGCCGCCCTGATGAAGTTGCCCGTGGTTTATGTTCTGACGCACGATTCCTTCTATGTGGGCGAAGATGGCCCCACTCACCAGCCCATCGAACATATCGCCATGCTCCGCAGTACGCCGGATATCAATGTGCTGCGTCCTGCCGATGCCAGAGAAACCGCCGCAGCCTGGGCATTCGCTGTGCGCTCCCAGACGAAACCGACAGCATTGCTGCTGACCCGTCAGGATCTGGCACCGCTGCCCGCCGAATGTGCTGAAAATATCAATATCGCACGGGGCGGTTATGTGATCAGCGATGATGCGGACTTTGAATATATCCTCATCGCTTCCGGCTCCGAAGTTGCAGTTGCCCTCGGTGCCGCCGATCTGCTTCGCGCAGATGGCAAAAAGGTGCGCGTGGTCTCCATGCCCTCCTTCAAGATGTTTATGGAACAGGATAAGGCGTACCGGGATACGGTCCTTCCGCCTTCCTGCCGGAAGCGCGTCTCTATTGAGGCGGCATCCACCTTCGGTTGGGAACGGGTCACGACGGATGACGGCTTGAACATCGGTCTGGATCACTTCGGCGTCTCCGCTCCGTATAAGGTCCTGGCGGAAAAGTTCGGCTTTACTCCCGCTGCCGTTGCCGAAAAGGTTCGCACCTTCTTCGCATAAAACGTACAGCTGCCGCTCCGAAAACAAGACACGGCAACGCCCGCACCCCGGACCGGGGGGCGGGCGTTTTTTCTCCGGCGGCGATTGGCTGTATGTGCGGCAGTTCTGGACCTTTTTCCTGCCGCCGCCGGAGAAAAGCCGGAGCATGCTCCGGCGCCGTGTCTTGTTTTCCGGAGCGGCGTGCGGCTGACTTCATCTGCTGTTTCCTTTTTTTCTTGACAAACGCAATAATTGTGCTATATTTCCGTTGTATTATGAAGTAAAAATAGAGAAAACAGACAGGAGAAAAGATTTATGGCACAAGACTTTCCGTTCAAGAACAAGTTTGCGATCGGGTATTATTTTCATTTCCCGGGCAAATTTATGGATACGATCCGTCCGTACATTCCGGCGTTGGCGGAGATTTACTTCCCGCTGCCGGGTATCCTTTCTGCCCGTGAGCTTTCCGGCGATGAAGAAGCGCAGCGTGCCCAGCTGGTGAAAGACCTGCGGGAATGTCGTGAAAACGGGATCAAACTGGACCTGCTGATCAACGCCACCTGCTACGGGGAAAAATCCTACACTGCCGCATGGCGGAAGACTGTGGAAGGAGCGATCGAGTATCTGGACAGCTTCGGCCTCAAGCCGGAAGTTGTCACTACGACCAGCCCCTTTGTTGCGAAAAGTATCAAAAACCGCTGGCCGGAGATCGACATCCGCGGCTCG
Source organism: Lentisphaeria bacterium (assembly GCA_017623265.1). Lineage (GTDB taxonomy): Bacteria > Verrucomicrobiota > Lentisphaeria > Victivallales > UBA1829 > SIG77. The sequence continues at coordinate 7,489 of JAGAPM010000348.1, forward strand.
GTGAATCTGAAGATCGGTTCCACCCTCGCTCTGGAATATGTGGAAGATCTGTACGATTCCTTCTATATGAACCGGGATTTGCAGCGTGACATTCCCACGCTCAAACTTTTTTCCGAATGGTGCAAAGCCCACGGCAAAAAACTCTGTATGCTTGCCAACAGCGGCTGCCTGCGGAACTGCCCCACTCAGGTCTTCCACGAAACACTGCTTGCCCACGGCTTCTGGCGCGCGGGTAATGAACGCAACCGGATGAAACAATCCCCCACGCTTTGTATGCAGTTGATCACGGAACAGAACAAGTACGAAGAAATTCTGCGTCAGACATGGGTTCGCCCGGAGGATCTGCACTACTACGATCCCTATGTGGAAGTGTTCAAACTCTCCACCCGTGACCCCTCGCTGGATGTTCCGACCATCCTGAAGGCTTATTGCTACGGGAAATGGGATGGCGACCTGTGCGAGATCATCGACCCCCGTTTTGTGGAAGGTCTGCGCGGAAAGATCATTGATAACTCCGCTTTCCCCGAAGATTGGGTCCCTTCCGGTATCGCCGGTTTGTGTGCGGTCAACTGCACCCACTGCGGAAAATGTACGGAAGTGCTGAAAAAGGTTCTCAAAGACAATCCGGATTACAAGCCGCCCATTGAAGAACAGTTCACTATGAACCTGAGCGGACTGACGATTGGGCAATACTCCTTCAAATAAAATTCGGTTCTTTTTTGGTTTCCCGCTTGATTTTTTGCCCCTTTATGCTAAAGTAATGGGCATGTCTTCCGCAACCTCATGGTGTAATGGTAGCACAAGTGGTTTTGGTCCACTTAGTTCAAGTTCGAATCTTGATGAGGTTGCCATTTTTTTGTCTTGATTGAATGGCTCAATCAAACAACTTTTGATTATTCGGCTTCGTTTTCCGCTTCTTCCGGCGGGAGTTCCACAGCGATCAGAGCGCGCTGCATCATATTGCCGACATATTGCATCATCAGGGTACGGGCTTCAAAGAAGGAAAGTTTTTCCCGATCGATAAACCACTGGATCAAATCCCGCATGCGGATCGGTTCCGTTTTGATCAACCGGTACAGTTCACAGTTGAAACCGGTGAGCAGATGCTTTTTATAATCCTGCATTTTCCAGATCACATTAATGATTTTTGCAAAGATACCGTGGCGCAGTTTGATCTTCAACTGAATGTAATCTTCGCCTTCTGCATCCAGAACCGCAGCATTATTAATGCGGACTGTGGCATTCATCTGCCGCTCGAATGAGATGGGCTTTATTTGCTTTTTCTTTGCCATGGATCAGTCCTTTGCCGTCAGTTTCGGCTGAAAAATGTCTTTCAATTTTTCCCGTTCTTTGGAGAATTGGGAGCCGAGATGTTCGAATGCGTAGATACGATTTTCAGATTTTTTGTGGAATGCAGAAGCAAAACCATGCCACCAGGGACCGAGCAGGAAATCAAAGCCGAACTTTCCTCTGGCGCGGTAATCGATCTCCACCGTTTCGCAGCCGTTTACCGGCGGGAGCTTCCGGATGTCACGGATCGCATAGCGTCTTGCGTAGAGACAGCGGTGATAAAAGTTTGCCGTATCGGCGCCCTGCATATAGATGTCTGCCAAGCCGAACCGGTGAACGCTGATCTTGTAATGTTTTGCATTTTCAAAGTTCATTGTGATGGAGGTCGGAACCGCTTCCAGATCCATGAACCGGTATCCTTCCGGCAGACTTGCTTCCAATCCGAACAGGGCAAAATACTGCCGTTTGGTTACCGGATCCGGCGCGTTGTCCGTAAAGGAATCCAACATCGGCACGACCAGTTCTGCCATATCCTTACTGTACTTGTCAAACGTCCATTCGCACAGGAACATTTTTGCAGAATTGAACGCACTGGCATAGAACCGTTCCCCCTGCCGGGTGTGGGCAAGGTAGACTTTGCCGTTTGCATGGCGCGTGAAACGGAGCTTCGGGGCAGCATCTTCACCCAGAAAACGGCGATGAACTTCTTCAATGATCCGCTCAATATCCGGCGCAGCGTTCACTTTCCGCCAGGAAAACTGTCCCATGGGACCTTTTTCCGTGGCAAAGGAGAACCGTCCTCCCCGCTCCACATCCTCCAGCGAATAGGCAGTGATCTCCCAGTCCCGGGGGAGCAGAAAAGAAAAACCGGACATTGCTGTCCGGAATTGAGGGTGTCTGAAATGTTTGGAATCAACCATGTTCATCACGGATGGACCCGGTATCGATGTCAAGGTCAGACACGTTTTCGATGTGGTCGATCTTACCCTGATCGATCCATACGATTCTGG
>JAGAPM010000349.1 GCA_017623265.1 Lentisphaeria bacterium
AGTATCTGCCTTTACCGGCGACATGGGTTTCCCAGCCCTTGCGGACCATATCCCAGTTCGCGCCGTAGCGGTCCATCGTGTTGACCATACGGCCGCCGCCGGAAGCGATCCGGTAGTCTTTGCCGAATGTGGCAAGATATTCTTCAAAAGGATCGATATAATCGAGAGCGGACGTTTCGGGAACGTCACGACCGTCCAGCAGTGCATGGATCCGGATCTTTTCCACGCCTTCTTTGTTTGCCTGTTCGATCATGCCCTTGAGGTGGTCGATATGGCTGTGGACATTGCCGTCGGAGAAGAGTCCGATGAAATGGAGGGTGCCGCCCGCCTTGGCGGTGGCGATCAGTTCCTGCCAGGTCTGTCCGGCAAACATCTTGCCGCTGCCGATGGCTTCGGAGACCAGCATTGCACCCTGGGAGAAGACTCTGCCGCAACCCATGGCGTTGTGACCGACTTCGCTGTTGCCCATATCGGCATCGGAAGGCAGCCCCACGGCGGTACCGTGGGCTTTGAGCGTTGTCATGGGCATGGTTTCCATGAGCTTGTGGAGGAATGGGGTGTTGGAGTCCAGAACGGCGTCACCTTCTTTGTACTTGCCGATCCCGACACCATCCATAATGACGAGAACAACGGGACCGCGACGGCCCTGAAATTTTGCGTTTTTTGCGAGAGCTTCCATTTTGAATACCTTTCTTGATTCTTTCGGATCTTTGTCTTGTTTTGCTATTCCTTATATAATATAGCACGCGCGGGCGATTTTGCCAGTTTTTTTGAAAATTACTTGAAAAGTTGGACAAGTTGTCCTATATTAATTGGATGTACAAAATAAAAAAATGAGAAAAAATGCAAAAAAAGTTTAAAAAATACTGGAAATTTCTTGAAACAGGCTGTATATTATCAGTCCTGTTCACTGCACTTTGTGTTTGCGCGGCGGAGAAGAAGAAGCCCGCAAGCGTCACAGTTCAGCTTGCAGATCCGGAAACGGAAAGCGAGCTTGCAGCGAACAAGAAAGAACTTGCGAGGCTGAAAACCGAGGTCGAAAGACTGAAAGCCGTTGCAGAAACGCGGAAGCAGGAAGTTGAAAAACAGAAGGCTGCCGTGGAAAAGTTGAGAACTGAGAACATTCAGAAACAGACTGAAAATGCTCAGAAAACAGCGAAACTGCAGCAGCTTGCGAAGGAGAAGGCGAATCTTGAGGCGCAGTTGGCTGCTGAGAAGCAGAAAGCGCAGCGCTCGAAAGATGACCTGGAAGCGCAATTAACTGCATCAAAGCAGGAGATCCGGCGCAGAAAGGAAGAATTTTCCGGGATGAAAGTCGATCTTGAGGCGGAATTGACCGTGTTGAAACGGGAAACGAAACGCCGTCAGGATGAGATCAACGGTCTGAAAGCGGAAATTGCAAAGCTGAAAAATGATGCTTCAAAGAGTACCACGGAGCTTCAAGCTGAAAATTCCCTGCTTGCAGAATCAAATCAGAATCTGCGCAATGAGCTGCTTGATACATTGGAACGCTGTGCAAGACTCTCCGACCGGGTGAAACGGATGGAGCAGAGCGCGGCAGGTGTGCTTGAAACCCTGGCGCCGGTTTATACCGGAGTGCGGGAAGCGGAACTGGCAGAAGCCCTTGATCTTACAACAAAAAGTGGCATGAAACTGGTCGCAAAAAGCACAAATGTCTGCGAAATGCTGTATCCGAAGATCGAAAAGTTGGGGCTTGCAGATGTGGAAAAAGCAAGATTACGGGTGGCAATTGATGCACTGTCAGCTGAAAATCAACGCTTTGCCCGTTTGAGTGTTCCTTCGGTGCTGCCGGAGCAATTCAAAAAATGCCGGGTGCTTGAGATCTGTGAAAAGCCGGAAGTGATCATATTGAATGCAGGATATCGGGATGGTGTCCGCGTGAATATGAGCCTTCAAGCCGGAACGGAAGCAAAGCCCTGTGTTTTGCGGGTTGTGGCTGTGCGGTCCTTTGTTTCCGCTGCTGTTGTAGTGAAAGGCGATGGCGGGGTGCTTGGGGTTGGGCAGGAAGTCCGTGCAATGCAATAAAATAAGTAAGAAAAATCGAGTTAATCTTTCAAACATAACTAACGAGAGTGAGAACCAAATGGAAGTGCGTGCAGTAACGAAGTACGTGCGGATATCGCCGCAGAAGGCATCCGATTTCTCCCGGACGATCCAGGGGAAGCCGGTTGCAGAAGCTCTGGCGATGGCCGAACTGAGCCCGCGTAAAGCAGCACGACTCTTCGCAAAAACGCTGAAGAGTGCGCTCGCCAATGCGGAAAACAATCATGAACTCAAGAAAGAAGCACTGAAGGTGAAACAGGCAGTTGCGAATCCGGGACCGATGCTGAAGCGTTTCCGTCCCAAAGCTCGCGGTCTTTAGATTTTTGGTTAAATTATTGCCAGTTGA
>JAGAPM010000350.1 GCA_017623265.1 Lentisphaeria bacterium
CTGCGGGAATAGGTCGGGATCGTGCGTTCGGTTTCCTTCCCCTGACGATATTTTACGATTTTATGAATCGTGATCCGGGAAGAAGGCGGACGCTGCAGTTCTTCATAATTTTCGGGATCCATCCAATATTTCGGATCGCAGGAACTGGGAGATCCGCAAAGCAGCAAAGTACAGCACAATGCCGCCGCCGTCAGCAGAGACCGTTTCAAATTTTTTTGCATATCAACACCTCAAATCCAATTATTTTGCCGATGGCGTATTCTGTTTTTCCGCCTTGGCTGCTTTTTTCAGTTTTAAATAGTTAAACGGCGCATTTTTGTTCAGCTTTGTAGAGACGACCTGATCGAAAGGACCATCCAAAACAATTTCTCTGGCACTTGCTTTGTAAAAACGGCGGGGATGAAACGCCATATAGAAAACACCATCAATCAAGACAGCATAACCGTCATTGTCCGGGGAATCATTTTTTACCATAGCATCCCACTGTTCTCTTCCCTTATCCGAGAGTTGCAGTTTCAAATCATAGATCCCGCGAACCTTCAGGGGGCGTTCAACCGGAATAATATCCTGAATCTCAAGAGAGGTCAGCCAGGGAAGTTTTTCCACAAGAATCTTTTCACCGTAAAATCCGTGAACGGTCAATTCGCCGGCTGGATTTTTGGACTTGCCGGAGACAATCGTATGAATGGAAACAGCTCCTTCCACGGGTGAAGTCATAAACTCATTGAATTTCTGATCCTGCAGATCAGAGCTCATAGATCCGGACTCATCCTGCAAAGATGCACATGCAGCAGAAAAAAGGACACTGCCAGCCGCCAGCCCGAGAGTTAAGATCTTTTTCCAATTCAACATGTTATAAACCCTATCAATGCCAGGTATTCAGCTTAACACTACGCCAGAGTGTTCCTTCGGGATCGATCTTTTTCCGTTCGCGGACAGCCATGGAGATCGGCACATGAGTAAACGTATCCGACCAGTGCCCGATAACCATATTGGTTCGTCCGGCAAAAGCAGCATGGACCGCATTCTGTGCCAGGAGATAACAGAAAACGGCATCCGTACCATTGGCAGGAACGCCACGGATCATGTAAGTGGGATCAAAATATTTGATATTGACCTCTGTTCCTGTTTCCTTACCATATTTTTTGATTTCAGCTTTGAGAAATTCACCGATATTTTTATTCAGCACATTGCCGGATTTATCCAGATCACGCTCGCCGGGGATCAGGTCCTGTCCGGCACCTTCCGCCACGATAATGACAGCATGGTGTCTTCTCTTCAAGCGTTCAAAGAGTGCCGGAAAAAGAGCATTCTCCCCTTCCCGGAGATTGAATTTTTCTTCGGGAACAAGACAGTAGTTGATATGCGTATTTGCCAACGAAGCATAAGCAGCAATAAACCCGCTGTCACGCCCCATCACATGGATCAACCCCACGCCGTTCATGGCGCCTTTTGCCTCATTGTGAGCAGCTGTGATCACATTATTGGTGGCATAAACGGCAGTTTCAAATCCGAATGTCCGATCCATAAAACAGATATCATTATCAATTGTTTTCGGGATCCCGATAATACTGATATTGAGGCTGCGGCGTTTTGCGGCTTCCGCCAGTTCATGAGCGCTGCGGAGCGTTCCATCGCCCCCGACACAGAACAGCATATTGATATCCAGACGCATGAGTGTTTCCAACATCACATCGGTATCCTGGGCGCCGCGGGAGGAACCGAGAATCGTACCGCCCTGCTCGTGAATATTGTCCACAGCGGCTTCATCCAGCACAACCGGTGCATAACCGCTTGCGGGATTCAACCCGGCATAACCATAGGGGATCCCGTAGACCAACGGCACGCCGTAGGTTTGTTTGAGAGTCATGGTCAAGCCTTTGATCACGCTGTTGAGCCCGGGACAAAGACCGCCGGCAGTCAGGATCGCAGCCTTGCTCCAACGGGGATCGTGGAAAATTTTTTCACGGGGACCGGCTTCTTCAAAAACAGGGATCTTTCCGGTTTTTTTGAAATGGCTGGAAAGCTCGGAAAAATGCTTATCCACCAACACCAGCCCCTCATCCGATGTAAAATGTACTTTCGTACCCTTCAGCGGTGAATCGATCTTGCACTCGCCAATGGTATCGACGCGGAACATATCTCTGTCAAGCGCATTATCCGGCATTTTCTTTCCTTTCGGTTATACAATCCGTAAAAAAGTTCAGCTGAAATATAACACTTGAAGAGAACTATTTCAAGTCAAAAAGTAACGAATAACGACAAAAATATCAGTTTTTGCCAATCAGTCGCCGTAATGTGAGAAGCGATTCCGGTCCGGTCCCGCCACGGATCTCAAGAAACATAGGTGAATGACGAATCGCCCCCTTGTGCCATGCAAGGAAAAGAGATGCCAGTGAAATCAGCGGCTGATACAACTGCAACAGCGGAGTATGGTTTTCCATAGAACCATCCGGATTGTGCCGGATTTGATGCAGATGCATCCCATTGAAGTCCGGTCCCATGGCAGCAAGCCAACTGCTGATCGGTTCCAGTGAAGAATAGGGCGCATTGTTGCGGGCATGACCGATATCAAAGTGATATCCGACCAACTCCGGACGGGACACCGATGAACGCAAATCGTTGATCCAGCGCAGACATTCTGCCGAGGTATAGCCGTAGCGCCGGTTGTCGTCCGGCTTCTCTTTCGGCGTCATGTACATGTTTTCGATACCGACCTTGATTCCTGAAGAAACAAGGATTTCTGCCACTTTTGCAGTTGATTTCAATACAGCCTGATAAATATCTGTGTTTTTTGATGCCCCCACCGAGAAGTGCGGTACATGCAGGGTCACCCGGTCGCAGCCCATGGCAATCACCTGCTCCGCTGCCTTCATGGCATTTTCCACACCGGAAACGGCATCTTCCTGCCAGCCGATATCCGGCATGTGATAGGAAAGATGTGTTCCTCCCGCCGCCCGCCATTTCCGGATCGCCAGGATCATTTCTTCAAGAGCAGAGGGGGTAAACAACTGAAAACGGATCTCCAGACATTTGACCTTCTGCTCCGTTGCAAAAGCAAGCACATCCATGGTCTCATACATGGCGGAGAGCCCGAGATGATCCAGAAACTCCTGTCGTTCTTCCGGCGTCCAACTGGCGGGATCGGCATCCGTATAGGCTATCTCCCGTCGGGTCCAAACATCATCTTTCTGCTCGAAGACAACCAGCGCCGGAACACCGCCGATTGCCTTATCCGGATCAAGCCCGCGGACGATATGAGCTTTTCCGTTGACATCATCTTTGTGCAGATGCCCGGTGATGAGCAGATCGCATTTTTCCAGTGCGGCGGCAAACACCTCCCGGTCTTTTTGCGGAAGACAGCCGAGCGGCGAATGAGTCACAAGGATCGCCCCGGAAGGAAGGTCCTGCAGCTGCTCCGGATACATGAGCCATCCTCCGGAAGTATCGATCATCCGGAAAGGGGTTGTTTTTTCATCAATGCTTTTCAGGATCTGCGCCACCTGCTCCGCCACTTCCGGGGAGCGGAGTTCCGCGTTACCGGGCGTCAGGAGAAAGGGGACGCCGGTGCTTTTCAGCGCCCGGACCAGCCGTTCGGACGCCGGGATCGTGC
>JAGAPM010000351.1 GCA_017623265.1 Lentisphaeria bacterium
AGCGTGCCGTAGCTCCAGTAGCCGGGGCCCTCCGCATAGGCGCCGTTGGGGTGATAGCCCTTGCGGATGTAATACGGCACGCATTCCACCGCCCGGGCAATGACTTTCTGCGAAAGTTCGGGATCAATATCTGCTACCGCGATGGCACCTGCCACCAGACCGCTGTGGCAGACGGGGTTCCAGTTGGATGCCATTTTCATCCACCAGAGGTTTCCGGTAAAGGAGGGTTTCAGCCCCTTTTCGATGATTGCAGTGGTGAATTTCTGCCGCTGTTCGGGTGTGAGAAGATGATAAAACCAGTCGTACCCGATCGCCAGCGCAAAAGTCATTTCTGCCGTATCCAGAAAGTGATACGGATTCCAGTCCGGGAAGTCAGCGGCATGTTCCAGCTCTTTGATCGCCCGTTCGGCATACTCTTTTTTACCGGTGAGCATATACGCCACCGCAAGATGCTGAACCGTTCCGGCGACTTTCCGGCTGGTGAAAAGCATCTGCTTGTAACTGATCACCCGTTTGATTGGGGGCATGGTCAGAAGCAGGTCTGCATCGTGAATGATCCGTTCCGATAAGGGCTTACCGTAAAATGTTCCGGCGTTTTTCCGGATCACACCGGAAGTTTCGGGCGTGATGAACAGGCGGGGATGGGTGTTGCCGATCTTGGAAACATCGACTTTCTGCATTTTTGCGGGTCCTTTCTTCGGTTTCGGGGCGGCATCCAAGCCGGTTCCGGCAAGAAACAAAGCTGCGGTTGCGGAGAGAAGAACGGTCTTTTTCAGGTTGGTGAACATGGTTTTCCTTTCACTGTTATTCCGGTATCAATATAAAAAGCGCACGGTAAGCGGGCAGAACAAAGGTGCTGTTGGACGGCAGCGCCGTAATGCTGCCGTCTTCCGGACTCCAGATCTCGGCGGCGATTGTGCCGTTGTATGGGATCGTAAGATCCTTCCCGCTGCGGTTGCACAGCATGTGGATCTCTTTCCCGTCCCGGTGGAAGGTCCCCTGCTGGACGGTTTTCTGCTCAAAATCCAGCTGGAAGATCCCCTTTACCGTCGCCTTGAGTTCGGGCAGAACATCCGCAATGGAACAGACGGGGAAGTCTGCGCCATCCGCCACACTTTCAGCGGTATCGTAGAACGCAGGAGCCTTGTCGAGATAATGGACTTTCACGCCCGCCTCTGCCAGTTTTTTCAGCGCATCCACGGCGGCTTTCCGCATCACGAGACAGCGGGGAACATATACAAGATCAACACGATTGCCGGAGATTTTTGCCTCACCATCGGCTTCCAGTGTCCGGACGGCATCGGTCAGGTCATCGCAATCCACCAGAAAGAAGTCGTAACCGTTCTCATAAATATGGTTCACCAGCTCCCAGATGGAGGTTTCCGCCAGTTTTTCGTATGGAATGAACTGTGCCGCCGTGGCAGGGTAGATCACCGCCTGCTCATTTTCCACGGGGTAATAGACAAACACATTGCTCTCGTTCTGCAAGCCTTCCATCATGACGCCGAGCCGCGCCACATAACGGTTGAAGACGGTCATTTCCTCTGCGTTGGCATAGCCGTCATTTTCCGGTCTGCGGAGGACATTGTTCCGCCAGGTGGAGAGTGCGGGCGCAAAGTAGGAATTGGTCACCCGCACCCCGCCCAGATACAGCAGCCCCATGACCGCAGTCATATAGTTCACCGGATTTTTCCGGAACTCTTCCACATTGTAAAAGGGACAGATCTCCACCATCATGCCGGACTGCTTTTTCCGTGCCGCGATCTGGGGCGTCTTGACCGTCAGGGAGCTGAACTGATCCGGAATACAAGACAGCACATCCAGCCCCGGATAAGTGGCTCCGGAAAGCACTTTTACATAGTCGCCATAGTTGCAGACCTGTCCGTACAGCCCTTCTTCCGACATATAATGCCCGGAAAAACCGGTTCCGTGTGCTTCGCACCATGCGGCGAGCTGTCCGGAGTACGCCTCTGCGATCAGATCACCCACCAGCGCATAAAACTTGATCCGTGTGGCGTATGCGCGGGCACAGTCATTTTCAAACATCAGGGGCAGAAAGATCCGCAGATCCTCCCCGTATTTTTCCTCATATTCCTCAAAGAAAGTCTCTACCCACGGGATCAGCGCCCGGGACCAGGTCTCGTAACTCCGCACATAGCGGTGGAACAGACCGGGTTCATCGGTAAAGACGTTGTCCGCATTGGGATAGGCTTCCGGACATGCCGCTGCGACCGGCTCGAAACAGCAGTCGATGAAACGGCGAACTGCACGCTTATCCATGATATTGATATTTTTCCGGAAGGAGCAGGTGTTGTGAGTTCCCTGTGATCCGTAGTGAGCGTCTTTTTCGCAGAAGATGAACAGCACTTCAAAGGGATCCAGTTCGCAGGTCAGGGAATCTTCCTCAAAGGGGACGGGGCTCATCTTTTCGTAAATCGCCGGAGTTTCGTGCAGTTGGCGGTCCACATCCAGCGGACACTTTGCCGCCCAGACGATCCGGTTGGTCTCGTCATCGATCCGGTATCGGACGGTGCGGGGTTCATCGTACGTGATACGCCGCTCCATGTAAAGCCCTTTTGCCGAAAGTTCGGGATGCCCCTCCAGCACCAGACCGCCGCCCTGACCGCTGGGATAGCCGGCTTCGTCATAGATCCAGTAGGAGAGATCGTTTTCTTTCAGTTTATCCAGAATGGTTTGAAACGCTTTCAGATTTTCGGGGTTGTCCGTAAAACCTTTGACGTCACGGCGGGACCTCCCGCAGCAGCTGACCCCGAAGGGAACATTGGTCACAATGCCGCCGTATCCGAAGTCCCGGTACGCTTCCAGCATGAGATCGGTATTGTTCTGCAGACTGTGATTGATCGGACGCGCAGCATATTTTTTCGGCGGATTCAGAAAAAATTCAGGAGTCAACATGGTTCATTGCCTTTCAATTTTCATAAGTAAGAATAGAGCCGTTCCGGTAAATTAGCCTGATGTTCCGGAAAAATCAAGCCGTTCAAATACTTTTTGGCGGAAATATCCGTCACTGTTTGATTATAACGCTGAAGATGCCAAAAGCAAAATTATCGCACTCTGACAAAATAACTTGTATTTTTTGCTGTACAACTTGACAAATCCGCTGAAGTATGGTATATTTAATGCAGCTTTGTAATCGTCGAGGGATAAAAACAGGACAGACTATGAAAATGGTTGGCACAACAAAAGATTTTCAGATGCTGCAGCACAGTATCACTCTTTCTCTGTCTGCATTTTCGATGACTTTTGCCTGCCACGGCGATGTTAAATCTTCTGCTTGCGCGAACGAAGTGAGCGCAAGCAAGCAAGC
>JAGAPM010000352.1 GCA_017623265.1 Lentisphaeria bacterium
GAACAGCCGGACAAACAACAAGCTCTGCGAACGGGCGGCGACAGTCTGCGCAGAAAAACTTGCCGATACACCGTGCAGTCTGCTGATCCTTTCCTTCTTCTGCGGGATCCTGATGTATCTTGCCGTGGAATCGTTCCGGCGTAAGGAACTGGGCGATATTTTCCGTTTTGCCGCCGTTTTTCTGTGTGTGGCAATCTTTATCCTGAGCGGATTTGAACACTGTATTGCCAACATGTATTACTCCTCCGTTGCGGGCGTCTGGAGCGTGAACACTCTGCTTGCTGTTCTGCTCATGACATTGGGCAACTCTCTGGGCGGATGGCTCGTTCCGCTGGCAGACAAATTGCGGAATTGATCAAAAATCAAAAAAAATTCAAAAGTTCTTTCATTTTCAGATTGACAAATCCGATTTTGGTGTTATATTGATTGAATACAATTGATCGGTCGCTTAGTTCAGTTGGTTAGAACGCATCCTTCACACGGATGAGGTCGAGAGTTCGAGTCTCCCAGCGACCACCATCCTTCGCTAAAGCTACGGATGGCAAGCCCGTCTTGCTATCCGTAGATTTTTTTTGCCTCATCGACGGTTTGTGACATTTTTACCATGTACATAACAGACATGAACGGACAATGTTCACTACTCTCCGTCTCCTTCCGAATCTGTCTGTAAAACATCACGGCACAAAAAAACCACCGGAAGACCGGTGGTTCAAGTTGTTCAAAGGGCGATCAATAACCGCCGAGACTCCGGATCCATGGAGCAATGTCCCACCCGTGCCACGGGATCACAAAACAGTCTTTCGGGAAACAAAGTCCTGCGAGACCGATCATACACAGGACCAGTGCAACAATCTGCACTCTGGTTGCTTTCTCCTTCAGACCGAAGATCGAATAAAGTGAGAAGGAAACAATACAGCTGCCGACCATCAGCGGATAGCAGACCGAACCGACACCGGCACGCCCCATGGCATCCAATCCCGGATAAAGCAGCACATAGGCAAAGAACAGGTTGAACGGCTGCATCCCCAGCACATACAGGTACAACCAGGGATTCTTCAGACCGCTGAACATCTCCTTTGCACTGCCGCGCTGCCGGATCTCCCGGACAAGTGTCCAGATGCAGGCGGCGAAGAGTGTTCCGGAAGCAGCGCTCAACGAACGGACTACCGGCGACACCAGTTTCGGGCTTTCAAAGTAGGCGGAGGGAGCCGTGGCAAGGTTCTGCTGGATCGCAATGATCCCCAGCGCCAGAAAAGCATAAAAACGCCATTCGTTCCGTATCTCCACGCCCGGCTGCTGTTTCTGATTTTTCGCCATGGCAAAAAAGACCAGAGCGGACATGACCAGAAGCATACCAAGGATATTGGGGACCGTCAACGGCTGTGAAAAGAGGATCAATCCTCCCAGATAAGGGAAGATCAATGCAGATTGCATAATGCCCCACACAGCGCCGTTGGGACCGCATTTCATCCCGGCGCCCATCGCCTGCAAGCCGAAGTAGTTGAAGATACTGGCAACAAAAATCGTGCCGCAGGTATAGATCATCTCCTGCCGGCTGCAGGTGGTAGGTTCATCAATGATGAAATTGGCAATAAACAGACCGATCAGCAGCGAGCAGATGGCGCCGCAGAACTGGATCAGCGCTGTCTGCAGCCCGCGCTTGGGGGCGTCACCGAAAATGACGCCCACCATGCACCAGCTTGCCCCTACCAGAAGCAGGGCAATGATCCCGAACGCAAGATCAGGTAATCCGAACATAAAAACTGTTGTTCCTTACCTTATCTTACCGTTCAAAGGTCACGTAGAACGCGGCGGAACCGTAGTGGTTCTTCACCAGAGTCAGCGTGTTGTTCTTCCAGTAAACCGTGGCAGGAACCTGATTGTGTTCGTTATCCATGATGATGGCTGAAACATCTTTCACATCTTCCAGACCTTCGATCTCGATTTCAATGGTTTCGGATTCGCCGCGGTAGTCCGTGACCAGCATTTTGGCATCCTTGCCGTTCTTCGCTTTGGCAGCGAGGGTATAAATCGTGTTGACCGCACGGCAGGGAGTCGCTTCCACCATTTCATCCGCTTCATCCAGCAGGCGGCCAAACATCTTCATGGAGTGGCTGTTCTTGGTTTCCTGACGGTTTTCATCCCGGAAGCCCCATGCGCCGTCCAGTGCGGCACCGTAGTAGAACCCGGTATCCAGCGGACCGCTCTGCCAGCCGGTGAGGACCGCCAGGTTGAAGCAGCCGGAGTCGATCCCGTGGAGCCCGCAGGGACCGAGCATGGCACGCTGACGCAGATCCGTGGATGCGCTGGACTGGACACCGTCCCAGGAGATGAGGTAATGCCATTCGTTGATGCAGGTTTCGGTCTTGGTGAAGCCCAGATCATCCAACAGCTGACGGGCGGTGACCGGCTGTTCCACCAGCTGTTCCACATTGCTGCCGTAGTAGTGCCAGGAGATGAAGTCCGGCGCAACACCGGCTTCCTTACAGGCGTTGAGCAGATCGGTGAAATAATTTTTATCCAGCCAGGTCATAGCGGGACCGCCGATCTTCAGTTCGGGAAATTCGGCTTTCAGACGCTTGAGAACGACCACGAAGAACTTGATGAACTGTTCCATATTGCCGCACCACATCCGGTTGGTCAGGTCCGGCTCGTTCCAGATTTCCCAGTACTGCATGTCTTCGTATTCAAAGCCGTCCGCCCAGCCCTTTGTGTAGTGGCGGATGATCCCGGCGAGGACTTCGGCATACTTTTCAAAGTCATCCGGCACGAGGGTATTGTAATGTTCTTCCGCACCATTGTAGCTGGTATGTTCAATGCTGGTACCGAGGCGGTAGAACACGCGCATGTTGCAGCCGTGAGCCAGCTTGATGATGTCGTCGGACGCGCGGAAATAGTAGTTGGTGGGATCGGCGGGATCCAGCTTCATCAGGGGGAAAATGAAGTGGGTGTCGATCATACGCTGACCGGAGTTCCACAACGCCCAGTCGTGGGTACGGGTTCCCCAGAAGTTCATTTTCTTGAACTCTTCCGAGAAGTCGATCAGACTGTGGCTGGAAAGACAGGGACAGCTGTTGCTGCCGTGCTGGGCGTGTCTCAGTTTGCCGGTGACTTTGTTGTAGTTCACTTTCACTGCGGTGTTCAGGTTTGCCATAATAGTTCTCCTTGATTCTGTTGTAACGGTTGTATTTTTTCAAACATCATTCCAAAATCCTCTTGCAAAGAGAGAATATGGTATATATATTATCCCGCAAAAACGAAAAATCAATTCTTTTTTCTGCCAAAAAGATACAAAATTCTGCCAAAAGATGAAAAAGCCGAAAATTTACGATTTGAGTAACCGGGAGCGGATGCTGGATTTTCCATTTCCACTGATCCACGTGGGCTGGATGCCGCACCATATCCATTATCATAACGATACGCTCATAACCGATTGCTTCATCTGCCTTTCCAGCAATGTGGAGAGCTGTTCTGAAAGCATTGTGAATGGCGTAAAACATATTTCTCCGGAACGGGTTACGCCTCATTTCGAAGTGATCCGTCCGGGAACCCGATTCCACACAATCACTGCGGCGTATCACGATGAACTGTTTTTCAGCTATCCGGCAGAATGTTACGAAAAATTGGTAAAACTCCTGCAGGGCAATACCAGTTTCTGTTTCTCGGCGTATCCCGAAGAACCAATGGCTGACCTGAAACGGGAACTGGAAAATCTGGACGAACCGGGCGCCGCCGACCGGGTAGACGTAGCAGCGATCCGGCTTTTCACCGAAATCATCACCAAGTACCGGAAAGAAGGCGAACCGGAGAAGAAACGGCAGGGACTGGATATCCACGACCTCGCCGCCGATCTGCTGGATGGTAACGATCTGCAAAGTCTTATTGCCGATTACGGATACAGCGAACGGACTTTCTACCGGGAATGGAACAAGGCATTCTCCGAATCCCCGAAAGAATACGTGATCAAACACAAAATATCGCAGGCATGCGACCTGCTGGCAGGCACCTCCCTCACCCCGTGCGAAATCGCAACCATGTGCAAATTCAAACGGACCGGATATTTTCATCAGGTCTTTAAACAGCGGACCGGAAAAACACCCGGCGAGTTCCGCGCCGAATATAAAAAACGCTCCCTCGCCGAACTGGGCGAAAAAAAGCGGGAAAAGTAGAAATATTGAGCGGAAGAGTTAGCGGGTGAGTTAGCGGGAAAAACCTTTCAGGAAAGGTTCTTTCCCGCACCCTTTTCCAAAGATTTTTACGGCGAAACGGCTGTGCAAAGCACCGCCGTTTCGCAGTTTTTGATGTGGGAAAAATGACGCAAGCAAGTTTACGAAGCTGAGCGGCATAATAAACGGTGCCCATTGGGCACCCCGCACACTTTTCCAAAGAGTTTTACGGCGAAACGGCTGTGCAAAGCACCGCCATTTCGCAGTTTTTGATGTGGGAAAAATGACGCAAGCAAGTTTACGAAGCTGAGCGGCATAATAAACGGTGCCCATTGGGCACCCCGCACACTTTTCCAAAGAGTTTTACGGCGAAACGGCTGTGCA
>JAGAPM010000353.1 GCA_017623265.1 Lentisphaeria bacterium
AAAAGATTCGCCGATCGGCCGCAGACGATTTAATCAGAGGTTCCTTATAAATTAAGGAATGTCCAGGTTAATAGAACGGCGGTATGATCGCCCCGGCAACCGTCGGTATCTTAGAGCCGATGCTTTGGCGCGTCTTACAGGATGGAAACTTTCAGACAGTCGTTTTCTGCTTCCGCGTCCGTCAGGGTTTCCCGGAAACCGGGGAAGCCCGGAAGATTTCGTAGGGTCAGATGAATTTCTTCGGAAAGTTCCGTCAGACAGTCATAAAGGGCATCCAGATTGCCGCCGTACCATTCGGGAAAGTCCAGTTTTTCAGCCAGCACCCGGTGAAGCTCCTTCCGGCAGCGGATTGCGGAACAGTCAATGGTGATCTCTTTCATATCATGGCTCTCCATACAGCAGTTCAAAGTGTTCATAATGGTCTTCCGTATAGTAAATCAGGCCGTCGTTGGAAAACACAATCCGTTTCGCGCCCCGGACGGCGGAATTCAGTGTATCAATGTCGCATTCTTTCCAGGTGCGGCCTACCGCATTGGGGAGCAGGCCCTCACGGTTGCTGAAGGTGTCACCGCCGATACATTTGCCGGGAACGACCCGGTTCAGCGCGCCGCTGCTCCAGCCGTAGGTTTTGGCTTCACTTTTGGTCATATAGTTGCCGGGCAGCCTGCCGTAGAGATGGATATACAGGGCAACCTCCTCTTTGGTATCATAAGTGCCGTCCGGGTCCAGACTGAGGATCGGTTCCGTAGATCCCGCGGTGCTTTCCAATGGCAGGGTTTCGGTGACAGTTGTCAAAGCGCAGCCGGTCAGGGAGAGAATCAGAGCCAGTGCCAGCAGCAGGGAAAGCAGTTTTTTCATAAGAACCTCCACGCGTCTTTGTCAATACTGTTATTATACAGCTTCCCGGCATAAATCGCAAGGAAAATCTGCCATAGCGGGCTTCTGCCGAAAGACAGGCAATAATTGGATTTTTACCGCAAACCCAAAGGCTTTATGAATAATTTACAATTCACTAATGCGAAAAAATTCACTAATGCGAAAAAATGACTATTGCGAAAAAATGCGATATGGATTATAATAGTCGGCGGAAAATATGGCGCAATGCTGTGTTTCGCATCCGCACAGGGCAGCGCTGCCCGCGCGAAATAATTTTTTGGAGGACAATTCTTATGCCAATGCAAATGGGTTTCCGTTGGTACGGTAAGGGAAATGACAAGATCAGCCTTTCCGATATTAAGCAGATCCCCGGCGTAACCAGCATCGTCTGGGCCCTGCATTACAAGATGCCGGGCGAAATCTGGGAAGTGGAGGAGATCGCAGAAGTCAAGAAGCAGTTGGATGAATACGGCTTCAATATGGATGTGGTCGAGTCCGTCAATGTTCACGACGATATCAAGATCGGTCTGCCTACCCGCGACCGGTATATTGAGAACTACAAGCAGACCATGCGCAACCTGAGCAAGTTCGGCGTCAAGGTCATCTGCTACAATTTCATGCCCATCTTTGACTGGACCCGCTCCGACCTGTTCCATCCCGTTGGCGACGGTTCCACCGCTCTGTTCTACCAGAAGAACATGATTCAGGATGACTACAACGCCATGGCAAAATATATTCTGGACTTCACTGAGAAGTATAACATGTCCTTCCCCGGCTGGGAGCCTGAGCGCATGGCAAAGCTGGACGAACTGTTCAAGGCATACGCCGATGTGGACCATGAAAAGCTGTGGGCCAACCTGAAA
>JAGAPM010000354.1 GCA_017623265.1 Lentisphaeria bacterium
TCAAGCAGTTCCAGGAAGGCAAGGCCCATGGTCTTGTCAACCTGAGCCATTTCTGCAACCAGATGACTGCCCTCCATCACCGTGATATCGGGTTGGTCGGTGCCGGTTTCTACTACGATGAAGTCTATATCGAATTTATCTGCGATACCCTGCACATCTGCCCGGATATGATCAGCCTCGTGTTCCAGCTCAAGGATATCGATCACATCCAGCTCATCACCGATGCCATGCGCGCAGCCGGTATGCCGGAAGGCGAATACACCCTCGGCGGTCTGCCTGTGATCGTGAAAGATGGCGCAGCACGTCTCGCCAGCAACGGCGCTCTCGCCGGCAGTACCCTGCAGCTCTGCGATGCTCTGAAAAATGTGTACGATATCACTGGAATCGATCTGGATGTTCTCGTCCGGACAACGTCCTGGAACCAGGCACGCGCCCTCGGCTTCGAAGGCATCGGCAAGATCGAGCCGGGCTATTTCGCCGATATCGTGGTCCTGGATGGCGATTTCAAGGTCAAGAAGACCTTCGTCAACGGCGAACTGCGCTATACCGCATAAGCCGTATCGATCAACATCCAACGCCCCGCCGCAAGGCGGCGCAGCAAAAAGCCAGCCGGATCCCGGCTGGCTTTTTGCGCTTTTCAGCGGGCGGCTGAAAAGAAAAACGCAACTGCTGACTGCAGTTGCGTTTCTGCGCCGCCTTGCGGCTGCTGTACTGCCGGATCGATCAGAATGAGACGTTCACATCACCGGAGAGTTTCAGTGGTTTGGGAATAAGTTTGATCCCGGCGGGTTCGCCGGACCAGTCAAAGTTTTCCCACTTGTTGAACATCAGCGGATCGGTGGGGGCGCCCAGAGGGTTCAGGTCGGTGATCAGGACCCTGCCGGAGGAGGTGTAGTAGACATCGACCACCACATCTTTCAGAGGAAGCGCCCAGCCGTTTTTGTCGATAAATTTTACTGCTTTATCCCACAGTTTCTTTTCTTTTTTTTCGAAACGGGCGTAATGGCGTTTCAACCAGTACTGACTCATGGCAAAGAGCTTGCCATCCTTGACAAACAGACGGAATTCCCGGGCGGGTTCCATGTTCCGGTAGGGGCGGATACAGATGCTTGTGACTTCGCCCCGTTTGGCGGATTCCCGCACCTTTTCGCTGGAGACAAGCACTTCCCACGCACTTTTGGCGTAACGGACAGCACCGCCTTTTGCGGTAAAACGTTCTGTATCGGTGGGCGCTGCAAGGTCCACCGAGAAGAAACGGAAGTAACTGAAATTGGCAAGCAGAGGTTTGATACGGGCTATCACCTGTTTCGCTGCGGTACAGCTTGATTTTTCTCCATCTGCAAGAGCTTTGATCTCTTCCGGTGCGAGGGAAACGAAAGCGGTCGGCAGACTGAATGCGGAGAGTTTCGGATACCATGCCGGCAGACGGCACTGATCGAGGACCGGATCAAGTTGAGTGGACATTTTATTCGTTTTCCTTTCTGTTAAAAATCGTCATCGTCGGGAAAGTCATCCTGACGCCGTTTTTCCGGCGGGTTCAGAAAAAGTCCCAGTTTCTTGAAACTGAACAGTTGATAAATAAAGAATGCAATAAGAAATACGGTCTGGAATGAGAGAAAAGTCTGACCCAGTAAAATGGAAAGGGATGCAATGATCATTGCTGGGAACATGGCATAAAGGGTCAGCATGTAAACTTTGCCGAAAGGCAGTTTACGGGGCATCATGCGCAGATAGAGAAATTCCATCAGTGCAAAACACAACCCCCCGAAGACCAGAAGAAGCAGACATTCGGAAATGATCTGAAGGAAAGTCAGGGACCAGAACAGGGAAAGCAATCCGTAAAGAATACCGTCCGTTTCCTGACGGACAAAAACCGCCGTTGCATGCGCCGTTTCCGGTGTTTTTGCAACGGCTGCTGCTGCAAGCAGATCTTTTGCAGAACGGGGTGCTGTCGCAGAGGTGTCTCTGGCGATCGCATACAGCTTTTCTGTCATGTTTTCCGGAGGATTGCCGGGAGCGAGATACGCCTGGATGACATCTGCCGGAATGTTCCAGAAAAGAAATGAGTGATCCGGCGTTTTTGTCCAGAAGATTGCCAGATCTTTTGTGATCAGAACACCGGATTGTTCCCGCCAGTGATCGGGCTTCAGGCGATTCCGTTCGTTTTCTTCCGTCACGTAATCCAATCTCATATCGGAACCGAACAACTCGAATGTATAGTGCCGTTCTTCAAAAGAACCGTTGAAACACATGGCGTTACCACAGAAACCGAACCCACCGCTTTCCTGTTCCAACCGCTGGAGTGTTTCGGTACAATTCTTTTTCTCCCGGCAGGTCTGAACGGTTGCGATCACAAACGGACAAAGCAGTGCCAGCAGTACACTGTGCAGGATCGCCCGCCAGAGCGGCGTATTCAGCAGCTCGGGGAAGGCTCCTGTACGTGTGCAGAGGGTGCGGACTGTTCTGAAAAATCCCATGGAATCAGACGAGCCTTTTGACTTTGAAACCGCGGGGACCGTTCTTGCGGATCAGTTTTTCCACGCCATTTTCGATCTTGCTGTAATCTTCTTCATCTGCCTTCTGAACGAACACGATCCCATCCAGATGGTCCAGTTCGTGCTGAAGCACCCGGGCGAGAAGTCCGCCGCATTCGGCGGTGAGTGTTGAGCCATCCAGAAGCTGTGTCTTGAGAACGACACGGGAAGGGCGTTTCACATTGGCGTAAAGTTTCGGTACGCTGAGACAACCCTCATCGAAATCGCACTTGTCATCGGAGTAAGAGATGATCTCCGGATTGATGAGTGCCACCGGCATTTTCGGCAGCAGTTCCATTTCTCCGGGGGTGGACGGCGGGATCGGTTTCCCGTCTTCATCCTCCTCCGGACCGATATCAATGACCACGATCTTGAGGGGCAGTCCCACCTGATTGCCGGCGAGTCCGATCCCGTTTTTCTCGTACATCAGTTCCAGCATATCGGCAGCCAGCGTACGGATATCATCGGTGATTTCTTCCACGGGCTTTGCTTTCGCCGCCAGTATCGGGTCGCCAAAATAGCGGATACTCAGTTTTTTGCCTTTTCCAAACATTGCAGCCTCATTTATGCAAGAGGATTCTTTTCCATTGCGGTGCGGATCCGTTTTGCGGTTTCCGCCGTACCCAGAATCAGAACGGTTTCATACATGCCTGCGCCGACCGTTGTGCCGGTCACCGCCACACGCAGCGGTTGGTTCAACTGGAATTCGCCCATGCCGCAAGCCTGTTCCGTGGCACGGATCAGATTTTCCACATCTTCCGGCGCAGCAAATGAACCGCTTTCCAGTGCATCTGCCAGTTTGTTCAGACCGTCACGCTGTTCGGATGTTCCCATGAATTTGCGGACGCCTTTGGCATCATATTCCAGTTCGTCATTGAAGAAATAGCCCCATGCCGCGAGGTCTGTAAAGACTTTTGTGCGGCTCTTCATGAGCTTTGCCACTTCATCAAATTTCGCTTTTTCCGCCTTGGTAAACCAGTCCATACGCTGTGCAAAATCCCATGCCAGACCGATGAACCGTTCATCCGGCATTTCAGCGATGTACAGACCGTTCATGTTGGCAAGTTTCGCCTGGTCAAACTGGGCGGGAGAGTGCTGGGCCCGTTCGATCTGGAATGCTTCCACCAGTTCGGCTTTGGACATTTTTTCACGGTCGTCTCCGGGCGCCCAACCGAGGAGTGTCAGATAGTTGAACAATGCTTCCGGCAGGATCCCTTTATCACGGAAATCGCCCACAAATGCATCGCCGTCACGCTTGCTGTAAGGCTTGCCCTGCTTGTTCACGATCATGGGCAGGTGGGCGTAGACCGGCACCGGATAACCCAGAAGATGGAACAGGAACAGGTGGCGGTAGGTGTTTTCCACGTGGTCGTCTCCACGGACGATGTGGGTAACACGCTGTTCGATATCATCCCAGACGTTCGCCAGATGGAAGACCGGGCTGCCGTCGCTGCGGATGATGATAAAGTCGCGCATGCTGTCCAGCGGCTTGGAAAGATCGCCTTTGACCATATCATGGTAGAACACTTCCCGCTTGGTGTAAGTGATCTTCGCAGCGTTGTCACATTCAAAAACGGAAGAACCATCCAGGATCCCGGGCAGAGTGTCCGCATCAAGAGCGAACAATACATTCCCGGCAGCGTCGAAGACTTTCAAATCTTTGAACCCGGCAAGACATGCCTGTGTTTCCACCGGTTTGCCTTTTGCGCTGAGCGTGAAGAAGGTCAGACCTGCACGGTTGACCAGAAAATGCTGATCTGCCGCCAGCATGGTCTCTGCATTGCCGACCGTCCGGACGAAGGGGAACGCATCGCAATCCACGGGGATTCGGAAATAGAGGGGGGAGGCTTCGGCGGCGGGGTCGGCTTTATACGCATTGCACTGTTTCCGGATCTTGTCTGCGGCAGCAAGATGCTTTGCACACTGTTTCGTCTGGTACATGGGTTCTTCATCGTAATCCA
>JAGAPM010000034.1 GCA_017623265.1 Lentisphaeria bacterium
CTCCCCTGCACGGATCTCATTCAGGTTTGCGAGACGGGAATTTTCCAGTGCATAATCCTGAAACGAACCGCCGAAAATGTCGTCCACAAAGAGCGCATCCCCATTTGCCGTATCGGTCAGATAAAGGATCGCCGCATCATTTTCCGCTCCATTGAAAACATCTTCGATCCTGTTCTTACCGAACAAGTTGACTTTTTCACCAGTTCCGCTCCAACCGTCTTTACATCCCAGATGCTGTGCCGAATAAGAAGCACTCCACACCTGCTCCGTGTTCCGGACAAAAAAGATGTCAGCGCTGTTGTCATCCGCAGCGGCAACAATCTGTTTTTCTCCACCCTCATCCGTCAGAGTCCCGCACTCCCCGATCATCTGATCCTCCGCATCTTTAGCGGTCTGATACAGCGTTTTCTCCGGCAGACTGCAGGTTGTCAGGGAAGTGACATTCACCGGCTTGATCCGGACAGCAAAACTGTCATCTTTTTTAAGTGAATATTCAATATATGCAGTATTTTCCGGAACGGTAAGAGTATGCGGCGCAACAGAAGGTTCCCCGATTGCGAGGACCAGAGCGCCGGATTGATCCACGGAAAGCGCATATTTCTTTCCGGCAGACACCGCAGAAACGCTGATCCGATCCAACACCTTTCCGGCTTCATCCTGAACGGTGAAAACCACATCCGCAAACGATTCATCAAACGCTCCAGCCACCCGATAAGAACCGTTCGCCTGATCCGCCTTTACCGAAATTGCGTATGAACCGCCATCTGAAAAGTAAGCAAGATCATTCACCATCGCCTGATCCGCCGCCGTCCGGTCCGTCAGATCAAAAAGGACTGTTCCGGTATTTTCCACCGCAGCGGAGAAGCTGTTTGTGCCGGAAAGTGTCAACGTACCGCTGTTGCAAACGGTATCGGTCACAGTGGTGAATGTGGAATTTTTCAGTGTCATTTTGTACTCATTGAAAATGGCACCGCCGCTGACCGTCGCCGTGTTTCCCGTGAAGGTACAACCGGAAACGGTCATAACTTCGCAGCCGTTGTTATCGTTCCAGATCGCACCGCCGCTGACCGTCGCCGTATTCCCCATAAAGATGCAGCCGCTGATGGTCACAGCAGGTCCGGACCAGCTGTTGGAGATCGCACCGCCGTATGTCGCCGAGTTCTCTGTAAAAAGGGCATTTTCCACATTGCCGCCATTCCAGAGTGCGATTGCTCCGCCGTCGTTGACAGCAGTATTTTTCGTGAATGTGCCGCCGCTGACAACCAGTTGTCCGAACACGTTGACAACCGCCCCGCCTGCGTACGAGGCAGTGTTTCCGGTAAAGTCGGAATCCGTGATCGTAACCAGATCCGTTGCGGCACCGGACTGATAGACCGCACCGCCGTTATCTGCGCTGTTCTGCTCAAATGTCGAACCGGTGATCTCCGCCGTTGCAGATCCGCTTTCCCCGTAATTGATCCAGTTGGCAATAGCGCCGCCATTCTTTGCCGTATTACCGGTAAAGGTGCTGTCTGCTACCGCAAGGACGCCGCTGATCGTGTTGGCAACAGCGCCGCCGAATCCTTTATCCGTGTTCCAGCCTTCCGGCAAATTGACGGTGTTTCCGGTAAAAGTAGAGCCGGAGATCTGCAGTTCCGCATAATTGTAAACCGCCCCGCCGAGATCCGCTGTGTTCTGTTCAAAAGAGGAATTTTCAATGGTGAGATCCGCCGATGCGCCACCGTAGGTATCGTTATAAACCGCACCGCCGTGAGCTGCGGTATTTTTGGTAAAGGTGCTGCCCTTTACGGTCGCCGTCACACCGCCGTGCATTTCCAGCGCACCGCCGCCGATCCGTGCGATATTTTCCGTAAACTCCGTTCCGGTGATAGAAAGCGTACCGCTCCATTGCTGAAGCGCCCCGCCGTATGCGGCTTCGTTTTTATGGAACTGACCGCCATTCACCGTGACCGTTGCCCCGTTTATGGCACAGATGGCACCACCGGCAGCAGTTTCGCCGCCTGCAGTGTTGGCGTTGAACACACTGTCCGTGATCGAAAGGACGCCGCCGTAAACTTCAATGGCACCGCCGAGACCGTTGTAACCGTTCAGCGCTTCAGCAGCATTATCTTCAAAAAGCGCTTCGGTCAGCGTGATATTCGCCGATGTAGCGCAGATCGCCGCCCCGTACCAGCCGGTATTGTTCCGGGCAATGCCGCCCCCTTGATAAACTCCGCCGGTATAATTGGAGGCTGCCGACCCGCCGAGGACCAGAGCGCCGATCTCTCCTTCTTTATCCACAAGGATCGTTCCGCCACTCTCAATGGTCAACCCGCTGACGGCGGCACCGCCGCCGACTTTCACCGTGTTATACGTTTCGTTCGGGATCTTCACATTCTCCAGTGTTGTCACCGTACTGACCAGAGTTTCATCCAGCCACAGTGTGATCTTACCGGCTTCAAATTCATTTTCTTCTTTGACGACTGCCATTTTTCTGTTCCTTCATTTGTTCTGTTGATTTTCCCGGAAACAAGAAGGAACTGCGGCACAAAAAAGCACAGCAGCAGAAATGCAGGCACAAAAAAGCCGGGTAAAATCCCGGCTCGCAACTGCAACAAAGAAATACGGAATACCATAGCGGCATTTCGCTTCTTCCCCATCTTGTGTTACGGGCACAATTCCGCATGGCGGAGGGACTTGGATAAAGGGGGGATCTGGCTCGTCATCCGCTGGGATAACACACAGTTGCGCGACAGTCCATGAATCTCACATGGTTCACCCGGTCTTTATCCGGTTTGTAAATTTGATCTTTCTCCGGTTGCGCTGAATCTCCTTGAATTCCGTTTGCGTTTGATACGGGATTTATTTCCAGAAATCGGTGTCTTCTTTTACGCCGTTTTCCGATGCAATGTAAGTGGGATCTTTCCCTGCTTTCCGTTGTGCCACATAATTCTGCAGCGCCCGGTACGCCACGCCGCCGATAATGATACACACAGGAATGTTGATAAACGCCAGAATACACTGGGCAATATCCGCGATACCCCATGCCAGGTCGATCTGCAATGCCGCCCCGAACAGGATCAGCAGCGCACCGATCATCCGGCTGAAATCAAGCACCGCTTTGCCCGGGCGTTTGCCGAAAATATAGCTCAAACTGTTTTCCACATAGTAGAAGTTCCCCAGCAGCGTGGTAAACGCAAAAAGGATCATCGCCGCCGCAATGAAGTACGGGCCGATCATACCAAAAGTGGACTGCAAAGCAGCCTGAACATAGGGCGCTCCAGCCGCGTCTGCCGTGGGAACGATCCCGGAGGAAAGGCACATCAGGGCGGTGGCAGTACAGATCAGGTTCGTATCAATGAACACGGAAAGCATCTGGACAAGCCCCTGCTTCACAGGGTGGGAGACATCCGCCGCAGCGGCAGCGTTCGGCGCAGAACCGATACCGGCTTCATTAGAGTACAACCCCCGCTTCATCCCCAGGATCAGCACCGATCCGGCAAAACCGCCGAAAATCGCTTCAAAGTCAAAGGCAGACCGGAAAATCAGCCCGAACATCTCCGGAATATTGCTGTAATTGATGCAGAGCGCAATAAGTGCGAACCCGATATAAATCACGCCCATTACCGGCACCAGCGTTCCGGTCGTTTTCACCAGACGTTTGTTGCCGCCCATCATGGCAAAGAGGAACAGGATCGCCACCACACCGCCGAAGACCCAGCAGGTCACGCCGGGTTTGTAAAAATCGAACACTTCAAAGGCACTCTGCAGGTTGTAGGATGCCAGCATATTGTAACCAACCCCGTAAGTAAAAATCAGCGCAATGGCAAACACAACGGCAAGAAATTTGCTTTTGCAGGCGGTTTCAATGTAGAAAGAAGGTCCGCCGTAGCTGCTCCCGTCCGGATTCTTCCGCTTATAGATCTGGGCGAGCGTGGATTCCACAAAAGCGGAGGCACCCGTGATCAGCGCTATCAGCCACATCCAGAAGACCGCACCCGGTCCCCCGACACAAATTGCAACCGAAACGCCGATAATATTGCCGGTCCCAACACGGGAGGCAGTAGAGATCATCAACGCCCCGAAGGAAGAAATGCTTTCCCGGTTTTTCGGTTTCTCCATGACCACCCGGATGGATTCTTTCAGCAGGCGTCCCTGAACAAATTTTGTCCGGATCATGAAGTACAATGCACCGCAGAGCAGCACAATGGCGAGGGGAAGATTGGTCAGAGAGAGGAGAAAGTTGTAAATCGTTTCAAGCATATTGTTTTCCTTATGTTACATTTTATATTTCACAGAAATAATATAGCATATTTTGCCGTATTTTCAACCAGTACGGACAAGAAACACTGCCCTAATTGAGAGATTTATTTGCCTGAAATCGTAATTTTATTTTTCTGAAGTTGCAACACTTTACAAGATTGCAGTTCTTTCAGCGTCTTTATTGCAAAAATAAAAAAGGCTGCCTCCCGGAGGAAACAGCCTGAATTTGCCAGTTTTTGCAGAAGATTACTTCTGGTAGCGGCGGCGGAATTTTTCCACGCGGCCGGCAACGTCAACCAGTTTCTGCTTACCGGTAATGAACGGGTGGCATTCTGCGCAGATACCGACCTTCTGTTCTTTACGGGTGGAATAGATGTCCCAAACTTTGCCGCAGGCGCAAATGACTTTCGCCGGGCCGTACTCCGGATGGATTCCGTCTTTCATGTGTTTACCTCTCAATCAAAAAATTAAATTTTGTAATTTGCTTTATTCATGTTTTCAAACGCAAGATATACCACCGCAAAATGAAAACGATACAATATATACCATAATCCCTGATTTTCAAATGAAAACTGGATTTTTTTGCCGTTTTTTTTCAATTTTCCGCATCGCCCCGCCTTTTGCACATTGAAACTTGTCTCTGAATATGGTATATTATCCGGACTTGACAGGAAGGACAGACATGGATCAGAACACCGGAAAACAGACTTTACATTTTGCATTTGTGCTGTACCGCTATTTTCCCCACGGCGGACTGCAGAAGGATTTTTTGCGGACACTGCAGGAAGTCCTGTCCCGCGGTCACCGGGTGACGGTGTTTCTGGCGAAACAGGAAGCCCCCCTGCCCGAAGCGGAAAATCTGGAAGTCATTCTTCTGCCTGTCTCCGGCTGGTCGAACCACGCAAGAATGTTGTCTTTTTCCAAAAAAGTCCTGCAGGAATTTACAAAGAACAAATTTGACAACACATTGATGTTCAGCCGTTTGCCCGGTGGTGATTTTTATTTCGCTGCGGACAACTGTCTTGCTGCAGACTGGTCGAAACTGCATCACCCGTTGATCCTGAAACTGCTGCCCCGCTACCGGACTTTTCTGGCGTTGGAAAAAGCAGTGTTCCAACCGGATTCAAAAACCCATATTCTGGCACTGGTCGAACAGCAGAAGCGTGACTACCAGTCATTCTATCACACGCAGGATGAACGATTTACAATTCTTCCTGCCGGAATTGACCCCGCCTGCCGCAGACCGGATGATGTTCCGGCGATCCGTCGGGAGGTCCGGGAACGATTCCACATCCCGCAGGAGGCGATCCTGTTGATCCAGGTGGCTGCCCAGTTCGGCGTCAAGGGCGTCGATCGCACCATAGAAGCAATGGCGGCACAGACACGAACCGACCTTTTTCTGCTGGTTGCCGGAGGCGGCGAGATCGAAAAATACAAGGCGATCGCCGAAAAACACGGCGTTGCGGACCGGGTCATTTTTGCCGGAGCCAGCAGCGACATTCCTCATCTGATCGCAGCGGCAGACCTGATGATTCATCCCGCCCGGAAAGAAGCCACGGGAACCGTAATCGTGGAGTCGCTGGCTGTCGGCGTGCCGGTGATCGCTTCCGCAACTTGCGGTTATGCGCCTTACGCAGCGGCGATCGCCCCGCAGCTGGTCACGCCGGAACCGTTCGTGCAGCATGATCTGAACACATCACTGGCTTATGCGTTGGACCGTCTGCCCGATCTGACGGCACAAGTATTGCGTCCCGGCAGAGATCTGGATTTTTACCGTCGCGCCGCCGTTATTGCGGATCTGCTGGAAAAGTAAGCGGTCAGAAACGGATCTCAAGCAAGCCGGAAGCGGGAAGATCGACCCGGATCAGCCCCTTCTGCAGCGCAGGTACCCCGACTTTTTCACCGGTGGTCTTGAAGACCGCGCAATCAGCAGGCGTTTCCGTCAAATCCAGGATCAATCCGGCTTCGCCGGTCCCGTTGATCACAAAACAGGTCTTCTGTTCCGGCGTGATCCGGACAACCTGCCCTGCCCCGTAAACTGCCGCCACCTGTTTTGCATCATTTTTGGCGATCACAAGGGGATAATTCAGCTCCGGATGATACGGGAACAGCTCACCCTTCAACAGAACATCCTTGTTGTCACGGGCAAAATCAAGCCAGAATTGGACCATTTTCCGGTGATCATCCGGCAGATCGGCAAAGCGGATCGAGATCTGCGGAACGCTGAACAGAATATTCAGGATCTGCAGCGCCGCACTTTCCACGGGCGTTGACATGTTCCATTCCAGCATATCAGAGTGAACAG
>JAGAPM010000035.1 GCA_017623265.1 Lentisphaeria bacterium
ACCCTGTGTCCGGAAGATGCCGGCACGCCCCAGGGCTGGGGACAGCTGGATTATGACGACAGCTGCTGGAAAAAGTTTTCCATTCCCGGCAGCTGGATGGTGGAAAAACTTTCCGGCAACGGCGTGGTCTGGATCCGGAAAAAAGTGGAACTGCCTGATCACTGGGCAGGGAAAGACCTGGAAGTGCATCTGGGCGGCGTGGATAAGCACGATACCACCTTTTTCAACGGAGAAAAGATCGGCAGCACCGGCAAAGGTTTTGAGCTGGATCACTGGGATAAACACCGTTGCTATCCGGTGTCGGGCAAATTGGTGAAGGCGGGTACGAACGTGATTGCAGTCCGGGCGTATTCGTTCATCTATGACGGCGCGTTCACCGGCTCCAATGAAGACTACTATGTGGCGCTTGCCGGAACGGATGAAAAAGTTGCTATCAATGGCGCTTGTGTGCTGAAGGCAGAAGCAGACTGGAAGGTGGTCGGATTCCCCTGTAACGTGGATATGGGTCCCCACAATCCCAACAGCTTCGGGATCCTGTTTGACAGCATGATCCGTCCGTTGCTGCCCTACGGGATCCGCGGAGCGATCTGGTATCAGGGCTGTTCCAACACGCACACGGCAGCACGGGCGAAACTTTATGCCCACCAGATGGAGACCATGATCCGTGACTGGCGTTATCACTGGCAGCAGGGCGCATTCCCGTTTATTCAGGTCTCCCTTGCCGGATTTACGCAGGAAAAAGATTATGCTGCGGATAACAACTGGTGTTATCTGCGTGATTCCCAGCGCCGTGCGATGCGTGCCACTCCCAACAGCGGTATCGCCTCTGCGCTTGATGTGGGGGATGCCAATGATATTCATCCCGCTGACAAGAAAACAGTTGGTACCCGTCTTGCTCTCTGGGCGCTGGAAAATACGTATGGTCTGCCGATCTTCGGTACAGCTCCGGAAGTGCGCAGTGTGAGCAGCGAGGCACCGGGCGTGTTGCGTCTGACCTTCGATAACTGTGCGGAAGGTCTGGTTGCAAAAGACGGCGTCCTCAAGGGGTTCTATATGGCGGGTCCGGATGGGGAATATGTTCCGGCAGAAGCCGTTCTGGAAGGCAATACGGTGGTCGTGAAGAACAGCGCCGTCCCGACAGCGTGTTCCGTGCGGTACGCGTGGAGCGAAAACCCCATGGCGGTGGTCTCTCTTTACAACAGTGCCGGACTGCCCGCAACACCCTTTGAAATCGGATTGAATTGATATGACACAGGCAGCTGTTGATAAGCAATACAATCGCAGCCTGACACTCACTTTGCTGGGGGTTACCTGTTGGGCGGTATTCGGTTCTGTTTCCACCGGATCGCTGCTTTCCGGGCTGTTGCTTTCATTGAACTTCACGGACCAGCAGATTGGGTACGCCACGGCGCTTTGTCAGCTCAGTTTGCTGATGCAGCTGCCGGGAGCGGTGCTTCAGGCCCGTTATTGCAACCGGAAAGTTTTCTGGCTTACCATCGGGACGCTGGGATATACGCTTTTCGGGGCGATCGGTTTTCTTGCGCTGTTCTGGCAGGAGCTGCCACCGGTGACGGGTGTGATCGCTTTCATGATCCTTTACGGGCTGTTCAATGTGACGGTCCAGATGACGACTACCGTGGTGATGGCGTGGAAAAGCGACATCCCGCCGCCGGGAAAAAGCAACCATTACTGGGCGCTTCACACCGGATTCGGTGTTGTCTGCATCAATCTTTTCGGGATCGCACTCGGCTACTGTGCGGACATATTGGGACGCCATGAGAGCCGGACCTATTTCATTCTGATCCTCTGCGGTGCGATTGCCGCCTATCTTTCCATGCTGTTTCAGGCGTTCATCCCGGATCCGGAAGCGGCACCGAAGAAGGACGGTCCCAAACTGCTGCCCCAGTTGAAAGAAGTGATCGGTTCCCGGAACTTCCGGCGACTGACCGGATTTTTCTCGATCCAGATGTTCGGGAACTGGCTGATGAGCGGTTTTGTGTTTATCTACCTTCAGGCGGAAATGGGCTTCTCTCAGTTCAGTATTCAGCTTTTGATGTTGATGAGTGCTGTCTTCGGGATCCTTGCTGGATTTTTCTTCCGGCGGTTTGCGGACCGGTACGGCAGAAAGCCGGTAGTGATGATCTTCACCGGCTGCAAAGTGCTGGAGTTCATTCTGTGGGGGACACTGCTGGTGGGGAATCACTGGTTCGATGATTTCTGGTTGAATGTACTGGCATTTCTGCATATTCCCACGGATCAGATCCCCGCGGGATTTATCAGTACCATTCCGGCGATCAGCCTTTCCGGCTTTGTGAATATGGGGCTGGCGGCGGGTCAAATCGCCATGCTGACCAGCGACGGCAGCAAAGCGAACAAATCCATTACCATGTCGCTTTTCTTTATGTTTCTCGGATTGGTTGGTGCGATCTCCAGTTCGGTCAGCGGCGAGTTGAGTGCGCTCTTTACTGCATGGAATACTGCTGAACGGATCGGGCTGATGCCGTTCAACCTGCTTTCCCTTCTCGGGGCGGCGTGCTACTGTCTCAGCATGTTCCTGATCGCCCGGTATAAAGAGGATGGCTCGATTCCCACATTCCGGGTGCTGAACGAACTGATCATCCGCAGTCCCATGCGCCTTTTACGGAAACATTGAAAAAAACGATGTTTCCCGCTTGTAAAATGCCGGAAGAGCGTATAGAGTACCTGTCTGGAACCTGAACTTGAATGAAACGGAGATTTTGAGATGAAAAAAACGATCATGCTGCTCGCAGCTGCTGCGGTATCTGCTTTGTGTGTAACGGGATGTATTGATGACAGCAAGCACCTTTTCTACCAGCAGGTCTACAACCTGCACGGAGTCCGCACGGATGCGAACAAGGAATTTGACAAAGGCTCCCCCCTGCCTGCAAAGGGGTTCAAGACGGAACTTCAGCAGCTGTTCGCCAAGTATCCGGAAGTGATCAAGGGATTTCCTGCCGATGCTTATCGTGCAGGCTGTTTCTTCAAACAGGATGGTCTGGCAGTCGCCAGCGGGGAACGGATCGCCGACCTGTGTAATCATGCGGCGTGGTTCGTTCTGCACGGAGATCTTTCTGCTGCTGAACAGAAGGCATACGCATTCTAGATCGCCATGCTGCTGAAAGGCTTCAATAATGTGGAAGCCATGGCGCTGCTGAAAGAACTGCGGAAGAAGGCAGTCCCCAACGGTACGATCCAGGTGGTGCGTCGTTTCTATGATGAAGAAAACAGCGAGTTTCTCAAGGAATATACAGAAGTCTTCTCCGGCAGGATCGGTGGCAAGATGAACCCGCGCTACGGCTTGAGCCGTACTTACTATGAAAACGGCATGATGCGGACCGAAATGTATTATAAGATCGGCGCTCCCATCGGCTATGCGTTCACATTCTCTGCCGAGGGTGAAATGACCGGGATCTATTATTACGACGGCAAAGGCGGCAGAGAAATGCTTTACAGCCGTTGAGCTGTTTTCCGCAACCAAACAATAGAAGGGGCTGTTGCGCATCAAAAACGATCAGCAACAGCTCTCTTTTTTTGTCAAAAAACAGCATTGTATACAATATCCTTTTCTGTGTGTTTCTCAAAACATTTTGTAAGAGGGTGGGAGGTGTTGAGATTGTCAACCTGATCCTGTAGCCCCCCCGGGAGCGGAATTTCGTGCGTACATCCCGGGTTCGTCTGTTTTGCAAAGCCGTTTGCAACTGCTCCGGTGAACCCGGTGTTATTGTTCCGTCTTTTTGAGCTTCCAGAGGCCATCGACTTTTTTCAGTGTGTAACGGTAACGGATCAGATATTTATCGAATTTTTCATCACTCATCTGCGGCGGTACGATCTTGAGAACGGTGAATACGGCAGTATCGCTGTCGCCATTGCTCTTTACCTCCTGGATTTTATAGATCATATCAAATTGAAACACATCTTCTTCCAGCCTGCTCAAAAACATGATGATGGTACGCTGCAGCTCTTTCTTTGTTTCAGCCGGCGCCTCTTTCAGGCGTTGTGCAACTTTCCGGCGGTTTTCCGGAGTGAAAAAGGAATCATGTCTGATGCTGTCGGAATCAATTTTCAGAAAATCGGCAAGACCAGGAATGAAAACGGAAGACAGGAACGGAAAAGCAAGTTTCTGAAAGTCATCTCCGGCAAAGGAATCTGCAATAAACCGGATATATTCCTCACTGTTTTTGTGTTTGTTTCCCTGTGCGAGCTGACACGCAAATTCAAGCGTGGCATAGTTCATCACCTCTTTGCCATCATCATATTCCACATAGTCTGCGGCATAATATTGGATCAGTCGGGCAAGATCCTGAAAAGAGTTTGCAGCATCAATTTCTTTCAAGATCGAAACTGGATCGTTCAGCAGCAGTTCCTCTTTTGAGGAGACGATCTTCCAGCGTCCGCGGATCTTTTTCAGTTCGTATGTGGTAGTGGTTCTGCCGATGACCTTGACTGTATCCGGAGTGTCACCCGGCAGAAGTTTGTGTGCAACTGTATTGACTGTGGCAGAGTCGCCCTCTGTTTTACAGGAGAGGAGCCGGAAAGATTTTGTGCTTTCACGGAAAAGCTGATCAAGATTGAAATTGACAGCCGTTTCTGCAAGGAACTTCTCAAAGGCGGTTTTTTCCTCCGGGGTCAGTCGCCGCAAATGATTCAGCAGTGTGACTGGATTGCCCATTTGTTTTGCATATCTTATTTGCAATTGCGGTATGCGGTTGATCTGCTCCAGCAGTCGGATAAACAGCTCCAGATTGTGTTCTTTATATGCCTGATTCGTCAGATGCCAAATGAGAGGAACCTGCTCACAGGCCGCATACGTGAGCAGATCACCATTGGCATCGACTGCAATGTAACTTTTGTCAAAGTACAGCAAAGTTGTTTTCAGGTCCGAAAGTTTATTGATATTTCGGGCTGCTTTTACTACGTCCGCAGGCGTTTCCGGATAAGGTTGTTCTGTTGCAATGGAAACACCACAGGTGCAGAAGATCATCACGGTCACGAGAAAAAAATTTTTAAGCATTTCCTTTTTCTTTCCTTTTGCTGTATATCTGGCGTAATATAGTTCAAAAACAGCGTTCATACAAATTTATTTGCAAAAATAAAGCGCACCTTTTACAGTGCGCTGTATGAATCAGAGAATGCCCGGAGCGGGGGTCGAACCCGCACGCCTTTCGGCTTCGGATTTTAAGTCCGATGTGTCTGCCATTCCACCCCCCGGGCGTATGGATCATTCTTATTCAAAGGGGTTGGAGGGGCGGAAGTCCACGATCTGGAGCTGACGGCGTTTTTCGCCGTAATACTCATTGATCTGGGGCGTAGCGACCACATCCCACTTGATTCGCGGCTCGATCGTCATGTTGAAGGCAATAAAGTCGCAGGTGTTTCCGTAGATATCCCGCATCAAGCCTTTCGTATGACCGGGTTTGATGGGGTAGGTACGGACAACTTCCACCTGATTGAGGCGGAACACCGGATGCGTATTGCTGTGTCCGAAGGGCCCCAGATATTCGTAATACTGGAAGAATTCATCACCCAGATCCCCGATATTCACGAGACCATCGTAGGATACGCTGGAGATCAGGTCCTTGGGCTGCAATTCTTCCCGCACATGGGCTTCAAATTCCTTCTGGAACTCTGCAATCTTATCCTTATGCAATCCCAGACCGACCGCCATGGGATGTCCGCCGAACCGGGTCAGCAGGTGAGAACATTTGGAAAGGATCTGGATCATATTGAGACCGCCGATGCTTCTGCCGGAACCGTGGGCTTCATCCCCCTGAATGGTCAGGACGATCGCCGGACGGTTGTAGTCGCGTGCAAACCGTGATGCCACGATCCCGATGACCCCCTGATGCCACGCATCGCCGGCGGCAAGGATGGTCATGGAGGAGGAGAAATTGGGATCACTTTCCACCTGCCGTTTGGCTTCGTTGAAGATCTCCTGCTCCTTCGCCTGACGCTTCTGGTTGAAACCTTCCAGCATATCGGCATAGCGGTATGCGTCCACAATATTTTTTGCGGTCATGAGCTGGAGCGCAGTAATTGCGTTGCCCAATCTGCCGGCAGCATTGATGCGGGGAGCCAGTTTGAACGTGATGTCCGAAGGCTGCAGTTTTGCCGGGACCCGTGCCACTTCGATGAGCGCACGCACGCCGGGGCGGATCTGCTTCTTCAGGATCTCCATGCCGTACTTGACCAGGATCCGGTTTTCCCCGAGGATGGGAACGATGTCTGCAATCGTTCCGAGAGCCACATAGTCCAGCACATCGTGCAGATCGCCTTCATTGTGTGCGCATCCGTAAAGAACAAATGCGTGCGCCAGCTTGAACGCCACGCCCACGCCGGAAAGATTGCGCAGATCCGCAACTTCCTCATGAACTTTGGGGTTGATGATGGCGATGGCATCCGGCAGATCCTCTGCGGGATCGTGGTGGTCCGTGATGATGACATCAATGTTTTTTGCCCGGGCGGTAGCCACTGCTTCTGCGCTGTTGATCCCGCAGTCCACGGTCACGAGAACGCCGCAGGAGCCACCGCAGCCATCCAGAGCTTTCTGGAGGGAATCGGGGGTGAATCCGTAGCCGTCATCGAATCGGTGGGGGAGGAACGAGCTGACAATGCCGCCGTTTTTTTCGAGTACCCATGCCAGCAGAGCAGTAGCAGTGATCCCGTCGGTGTCGTAGTCACCGTGAATAAGGATCTGCTCTCTGTCGCGGATGGCCTTCCAGAGTCGTTCGACGGCGAGATCAATGCCAGGGAACCGGAACGGGTCGCTCAAGTCGGAGAAAGTAGCGTTGAAATACATATCAACGTCTTTCGGCTCGATCCCCTTCGCCGCCAGATAGAGGGCGACAGCATTGGGAAGCGACTTTGTTCTGATCAGCTGTTCTGCAATGTGTTCTTTACCGTCGGACGCACATTTCCATAGTTTGCTGTCCATTCTGTCTTTCTTTATTTATGATTCATCTTAAAACACGCTATCAATATAACACCATTTTCGCAAAAGTGAAATCTTTTTTTGAAAAAAATCAGCTTTTTTTTGATTTTTCACTTGACGAATCATCAAAATGTGATATAGTAATGCACAACGGAACGAAAAGTTCCACTTGGTAAGCCGGCGTGGCGGAATGGCAGACGCGCTGCGTTCAGGTCGCAGTGACTTCACGGTCGTGTAGGTTCAACTCCTATCGCCGGCACCAATTTTTTTGATTGATCACCCTGTTCCTCATCGGAACGGGGTTTTTTCTTTTCCGGCAAAGTCCTTTTTTCTTTTACTTTCAGTAAAAACTTGCGCATTTCTACTTGAATTCCATACCTTTTATTGCTATATTAGCACGTTTTCGATCAAAAACATCTTAACCTCAAGGATCCCGAAACATGCTTGAACCCACTTTTGTTGCCTTTGACGGAATTCGCTATGAATTCGGAATGGATGGTTTTCCCGCAAAAGTTACGCTGGAAGGCTTCAACGGCAGACTGATCAACGCCGCCGGTAAAAACTTCAGCCGGATCAATTTGCGTCTCACCGATGGCAGAACGCTGATCCCCTTCAGCAAGAGTGCGCCCCGCCGCACCGATCTGAAAAAAGAGATCATTCTGGATTATCCCGAGATCCTGTGGAAGGATGATGCCGGCAATGTGGTGGAGGATTTCCGTCTCTCCATGAGTTATCACCTGCTGACCCGCGGCCGTGCGTATGTGAATGCGTTTTTCGTGGCAGACAACATGCACACGCCGGAAGTGGATGATTTTTCCATCAAGTTTGATTTTGATACATCTGAGGCGGGGGAAGCTCACTGGGCGGCAGTACGCCGTGCCAAAGTCTTTCAGGCGGCGGATATTCAGCAGTTCCGCACCGGTCGCTATGTTCCCCGTGGGGAAGGGCGCCGCGCGGAAGGCACGATCCATACGAATATTTCGTTGAATCTGCGGGATCTTCACGGGGAAAGTGCCTACATGGAAGCCTTTGTTGAGGCGGAAAATGCCCTCTCGCTGGATAACGATGACTGCGCTACCGATGTGAGCTGGACCGATGACGGGATCATGCAGAACAGCTTTGAATTTGTGCGGGTGAAGCCCTGCCGCAACAAGCCCATGCAGCTTTTTCAGTGGAGCAATACCTTCGGCTGGATCGTCAAGCTGGCGGACCGTACCCGCAAGAAACCGCCGCTGCACATGCACCATTATTTCGACAACTACTTGCGCTATCCTACGGATGAATGTCTGGAAAATCTCGCCGCCTCCGGTACGGATGTGTTGGTGATCCATGAAAACTGGCGTTTGAACATCCAGAACGACGGTGTTCCATTCCAGCCGGAAGAACTCCAGCGTGTGGTGGAAAAAGCCCACTCCCTCGGTATCCGGATCGCCCTTTATATGCGCGGCAATGAAGTCTCTGCTGTGGACGACGCCTGCGGCTGGTTCGATCGCTGGCTGAAGAAAGATTACGACGGTCTTTATATGGACTACGGCGGACCTTTCCATCCGGGCGAACCGGATGAAATGTACCCCGGCGGCAGACTGGCATTCCAGAACTATCTGCGCCGTATGGAACGGCTGCGCGAACGGGTGGGCGAAGACGGGATCTTTTATGGTCACTCCGGTGCCCAATTCTCCGCTATCTGGTACGCCTGCGAGGGCAGCGACGGCTATGTTTCCGGCGAAGGGGAAGGCGGGGTCATGGTCAGCAGCCGGTCCGCTCACGAATATTACAGTATGTCCGCCGCCGGTTGCGGTACCATGTGGATTGGCGCATTCCCTGCCTATTCCACCGGAAAAATGCGTCCTTTTGTGGCGGCGACCGGACAGTATCCCCACAGCTCTCTGGGCGAACAGTTCCGCACCAGTTCGCTGGCTCATCCCCGGGAACCGGGCGTGAACGATAAAGCATTCAAGCCCATCTGGAAACTCTGGCGGTTCTTCCGGAACGAACGCAATGTGACGGTGCTGAACGATTACAACAGCTCCGGAGTGTTTTCTGCAAGCCCGGATACCGGACACTACCTGATGGTCAGCAAAGATCAGAAGCGGGCGATCCTCATCGTCTCCAACTTCGCGGACAACGCTCAGCGCATCACCTGCACGCTGAACAAAGACCTCTGCGGGTTCGACCTCGCGGGAAAGAAGATGTATCAGCTCATGCCTACGGAAACGGCTCCGGGCAAGGCGGTGGAAGTCAACGGCAATACCTACGAATTTGAGCTTGGCAAGTGGGATGTGGGTGCGATCCTCTTTGAAACGGAAGATTGTTCCGCAGCAATCGCTGACTTTGAAAAGCCGTACCCCGCATACACCGCAGAGAATATGCGCTATCTGAATTATCTTGCCGAACAGAAAAAACTGCGTTACGAACCGGAACCGCAGAAGGAAATCTGGTTGAGCCTCACTGTGCCGAACACCAATCTTTCCTATGAATTCTCCATGATCTATGACCTTTACTACAACGCCATGGCGCTGGTGGAATTTGATGCGGAAGGCAACAGGAAACGGCTTGGCTGGATCTCGCAGAAGGGCTTTGTGCTTGATGAGCCGCCCGCAGAAGATTACATCTGGCCGGATGTGATCTCGCCCCGGGTCCCGCTCCATGAAATCCTTGGAAAAGGTGAACACTTCATCGGGATCGAAAGCGTCCACTACGGCGGACCGTTCTACTCCTTCCTTTCTGCTGAACTTTCCCGCAGCAAAGACGGAGAAGGGGCATACAATATCTACTTCCTGAACGAGCTGGAACCGGAACGCCAGTTCCTCCGTTGGAAAGTGATCGTTGATTGAGTTGAACAGATCGCCGGACTGCGGAGTTGAGGCTTTCCGGCGATCAAAAGGAGTCTGGAGCATGATGAAAAAAGTAATGTGCCTGCTGGCAACCGTTTTTCTGCTGTTGGGAACTGCCTCTCTCTCCGCACAGGAGGAGAATGTTGTCAAAAAAGTGATCCCGGATGCGATGACGGCATTGGGAAATTTTGAGTTCGATAAAGCGTGGTCCTTCTGGTGCGAAGATGGTTTCGTTGTCAAGGGTGGCGAAAAAAAGACCATTCCGGATATGAAAAAATCCGGCAAGTATGCCCAGCTTGTGGAACTGGATACCATGCGGAAAGCCGGTTCGCTGGAAGACTTGATCGCCTTGCAGCGGAAAGCCGGGTATATGACGGAAAAACAGAAGGAACAGATCCTTGCCATGCCGGAAAAACAGAAAGCCGCCACATACCGTGCCATGCGTCAGGCGATCCGGATGCAGTGTGCCATGGCAAAGATGGGGATTCTGGGCATGGGCGACGCGGTGCAGTACAAAAGCGTGAAGATCACTGGTGATACCGCCGTTGCCGAGATTGTGGCAAACAATCCGATTCTGGGGAATGGTACGGCGGAAGTTACCTACAAAAAAATCAAAGGTGTTTGGAAAGTTTATTCCGTTCTGGAAAAAAATAACGGACAGGAAAAGAAGTAAGTCTCCATGCAGTATTTTGATACCCATGCCCACGTTTTTCCGGATCATATCGTAGAAAAAGTCATTGATACCCTGCAGGATTTTTACCAGTTCAAGTGGCAGGGAAAGGGCATTGTCTCTGACCTGCTGGCACGGATGGATGAAACTGGCGTACAGCGTGCTGTTATCTTTTCCGCCGCCACAAAAGCCGAGCAGGTACAGGCAGTCAATAACTACGTGGCGGGTGTGGTTGCACAGTATCCGGACCGGTTCATCGGGCTGGGGTCCATCCACCCGGATTACAAGGAGTATGAAGCAGAGCTTGACCGGATCAAACGTCTTGGTCTGCGGGGCTTGAAGTTTCATCCGGATTTTCAACAGATCCGGATTGATCAGCAGGAGGTCGTGAATATCTGCCGGGCGGCGGGTCCTGATTTCCCGATCCTGTTTCATGTGGGGGACAAACGCTTCGACTTCTCCTCTCCCTGCCGCATGGCGCATCTGCTGGAACTGGTGCCGGAGATGACCGCAATCGCCGCCCACATGGGAGGATACAGCGAGTGGGAAGAGGCGTGGAAACACCTGGTCGGGAAAAACGTTTATTTCGATACTTCCAGCACCTTTTCGTTTCTGGAGCCGCAGGAAGTCAAACGGATCATCGCAGCGCATGGCGTGGATCGTGTTCTCTGGGCAAGTGATTATCCCGCTGCCACTCAGAAACAGGCGATTGCCGACCTCATGCAGTTGGATCTCACACCGGAGGATCAGGAAAAGATCTTCCATCGCAACGCTGAAAAACTTTTTGGAATTACAGCATAACGGTACAGAAAGGAATGGGTTATGATTGAACATTCTGCTTATATCTGGAATCCTGCAAAGGAGACCGGCAAAGATTCATACTGGAATTTCCGGAAAACATTTCTTTGGAACGGTGTCGGTTCGGCAAAACTTCAGATCGCTGCCGATTCCACATACTGCGTCTGGATCAATGGCGTTCGCTGTCCCATTGCGCAAGTTGCGGACATGCCCGGTGACTGGACTTATTCCGATTACGATGTGACCAGACTGCTCCGTCCCGGAAAAAATCTCATCGCCGTGGAAGTTCATTATCTCGGCGAAGCGTTCCTGACCTATCGCCCCGGAACGCCCTTCCTGCGTGCCGCAATCTCCACAGAAGATGGCATCCGGATCGTGGCAACGGATGATACCTGGCGCACCCGGCAGAGCCGCAGTTACACTTCCGGACTCTGCACCAAAGTCAGCGGGCAGCTGGGCTATGTTTTTGCATACGATTCCCGTTTGGAAGATGACTGGAAAAACAGTGCTGACTATGACGATTCCAAGTGGCAGACCGCATCCATTCTCTCCGGTACCGATGGCTGGAAGATGTCTCTCCGGGCGATTCCACAGCTGTTGGAACTGCCCCGACCCAACGTGCTGATCGCACAGAAAGGTATTTTGCACCGCACAAAAGAATATCCCACCTTTGCTCTCTCCTGTATGCACGATTCCCTGTTCCCCAAGTACCTTACCGATTGTTTCTGCGCATACGATACCGGGATCCTGATGGATGGTGGTCAGCGCCGGGAAATGGCGATCCCTGCCGGGAATCGCGCTCCGTACACCTTCCGACCGATCGCAGAAGATGAGACTGGAAACGGATATTACATCACGCTGGATCTGCAGCGGGAGACCGTGGGCTTCCTCTGCTTCCGTCTGAACGCACCGGAAGGAACGGTCATTGACATCGCCCACGGGGAACATCTGGCGGATGGACGCTGCCGTGCCAGTGTCGGTAACAGAAATTTTGCGGACCGGTACATCTGCAAAGAGGGGATGAACGAGTTTCTTTACACTCACCGCCGTCTGGGCGGCAGATTCGTGGAACTGCATATCCTGCCTCCCGCCGCCGCGGAAATCTCCCTCTATTACGCAGGAATGATCCCGCTGGAAGTTCCTCTGCCGGATGCCGCCGCCTTTGAGAGCGAGGACCGGCTTCTGAAACGGGTGCTGGATGTCTCCGCCCGGACCCTGAACCTCTGTATGCACGAGCATTACGAGGACTGTCCGTGGCGGGAACAGGGACTTTATCCCTACGACTCCCGGAATCAGATTCTTTACGGATATTATGTCTGGGGGAACTACGACTACGCCGGCGCGTGTCTGGATCTGCTGGGAAAATCTTTCGACGGCGACCGGTATCTCTCCCTGACATCGCCGGGGATCACCAGTATCACGATCCCGGTCTTCACCCTTGTCTGGATCACGGAGATTTGTGAACACTGGCTTTACAGCGGCAAAACAGATCTGTTCAAAAAGTGGGCGGATCAGATCGATACGATTCTGGACCGGGCGCTGGCGGACACTGTGGAAGGCGGGCTTTATCAGTCCGGAAACGGGTCCCACATCTGGAATTTCTGCGAATGGAACGGAACCATCAGCGGGCTGACGGAACAGCCGCAGGCGCCGTTCAATATCTATCTTTACGAGTCGCTGCGGAATGCGGCAAGGATGCACCGGGAGATCGGTGGAAATGAAGAACGGGCGGACCAGCTGGAAGCCGCTGCCGCCAGGTTGGGAACAGCAGTCGAAACCATGTTCTGGAACGCAGAAAAGAAGATTTATGATGCGTTGAAGCCGGGCCCGGATGTCCTTGCGTATGAGCATATTCAGGCAATCATGCTTGCCAATGACCTCGTGCCGGAGGAAAAGAAAAAGGATGTACTGGAAGCGTTTTATCAGAAACGGTTGAGACAAATCGACTTGAGCGCACTCCGGTATTTTGTCTGCGCCATGATCGGCAACGGAAAAGATGCCCGGAAATATCTGACCGATACGCTGCGGGAGATTTTGGAACCTATCGTCCTT
This sequence comes from Lentisphaeria bacterium, assembly GCA_017623265.1. Classification (GTDB taxonomy): domain Bacteria; phylum Verrucomicrobiota; class Lentisphaeria; order Victivallales; family UBA1829; genus SIG77. The sequence continues at coordinate 13,304 of JAGAPM010000035.1, forward strand.
TCCGGCGCCACGTCCCTGTGGGAAACGGTCGGCGGCAACCGGGACTTTTCCGATGCAGGCAGTCTGTGCCACGGCTGGAGCGGCGTAATGCCTTTCTTCACCGGAAGCGGTCTGCTGGGCGTGACACCGCTGGAACCCGGCTTCCGGAAGTTCCTTGTCAAGCCGTACGCAGCCGATATGACCCATTGCGCCGGCGAAGTGCCTACGCCTCATGGCAGGATCCGCGTGGAATGGAAAAAGACGCCCTCCGGTCTGACGGTCAAGGTAAAACATCCCGCCGGAACCGAGCCGGTACTGGCACAGTATGAGGAATGTCCGGTCGCCCTCTTCGAGGCAGAATTAAACTGACAGGAGATTGTACGGATAAGAGCGCAGGAGCGCGGCTGCACGGTGTGCTAAAGCCACACCGTGCGCTTTTTTTTGCGGCGGCGGTGGGCTTTTTGCCATGAGAGCATGGTATCCGCCGCCGCAAAAAAAGCAAGCCCTGTGGAAAAAATTTTTCCACAGGGCTGAGCCGCGCTCCTGCGCGTGCTTGTGTGCTGTCTTCCGTTTCGTCTCGGCTTACTTTTTCAGGAAGTCCCGGATGAAGCCGGACATTTCTTCCTTATGGACGCAGGTCTTGTGCAGCACGGTTTTATCCTTCAGTGTTGCCAGCGGGGCGGGGATCTTTGTGCCGGTGATAGCGGACAGGCGTTCCACCATATCGAATTCGTTGTCCGGCATGGCTTCGTTTTCATCTTTCACGGCATCCAGCACGGCGGCGGCGAACTTGTACGGAGACGCCGTGGATGCGATCACGCACGGCGTATTGTCCCCCGTCTCCGCCACATACTGTTCGTACACATTGACGGCGACTCCGGTATGGGTATCGCACAAATAGTTGTTTTCTTTGAAGTGTTTCCGGATGGTTTCTTTGGTTGCGGCATCATCGCAGAAACCGCCATAAAATTCGCTCTGCAGTTTTGCCAGAACATCGCTGCTGATGCTGTACTTGCCATCCTTCTTGAGCTGATCCATCAGGGTGCTGACGGCGGCGGTATCGTTGTCGTACAGGTGATAGAGCAACCGTTCCAGGTTGGAGGAGATCAGGATATCCATAGACGGGCTGGTGGTGGTGTAGAACGCCCGGTTCCGGTCGTAAGTGCCGGTGCGGATGAAGTCGGTCAGAATGTTGTTTTTGTTGGACGCGCAAATAAACTTTTTGATGGGCACGCCCATTTTCTTTGCATAGACGGCGGCAAGGATGTTGCCGAAGTTTCCGGTCGGAACGGTCACATTGAAGCCTTCGCCCTTCTTCAGCGTTCCGTTTTTCAGCAGGTCGCAGTATGCGGAAACGTAGTAGACCACCTGCGGTACGAGACGCCCGAAATAGATGGAGTTTGCGGAGGAGAATTCCATATCTGCGCCCGCGAGAAATTCTTTCATGCTTTCATCGGCAAAGATATTTTTCACGCCGGTCTGGGCGTCGTCAAAGTTGCCGTGGATGGCGCAGACAGCCACATTGTTCCCGGTCTGGGTGGTCATCTGCAGTTTCTGCATGGGGCTGACACCTTCCTGGGGAAAGAAGACAATGATCTTGGTCTTTTCCACATCTGCGAAGCCATCAAGAGCGGCTTTTCCGGTATCGCCGGAGGTTGCCACGAGGATGACCATCGTTTTTTCCGGAGCGGTTTTCCCGGCGGAGGTGGTCAGCAGATAAGGCAGCAGCTGGAGAGCCATATCCTTGAAGGCGCAGGTGGGACCGTGCCACAGTTCCAGCAGATGCATCCCCGTTTTGACTTCCACCAGCGGGGTGGGATCTTCGTTCTCAAAAGTGCCGGTATAGGCGCCGTTGACGCAGTGGAGGATCTCCGCTTCCGTGAAGTCGGTCAGGTACAGAGAAAGGATCGCTGCGGCGCGTTCCTTGTAGGTCATACCGATGAGTTTCTCAAACATTTCATCGGAAATCGCGGGGAAGGATTCCGGCACGAAAAGACCGCCTTCTTTGGATATGCCCTGCGCAATGACCTTGGCAGAGTCGAGAGCCATCGGGCTTCTGGTACTGGTAAATTTCATGATCTGAAAATCTTTCTGTTAACAGCTGTTCAAGTTTTTATTCCGGTATATAATGTACACCGCAGAACAGCTTTTTGCAAGTGATTATTTCGTTTCCTGCAGCTTGATTCCACTCCGGCATTTCCGCAACGCATCCAGTTCCAGAATTTCGATGGGGTCGTGATGATCAGACAGGGCGGGTTGGAAGGAGAGCCGATAGATCTTTCCGTTCAACTCAAAAATAGCAGTGCTGAGGTACACATCCACCCGTTTGCCGTCGGCGGTGGCGGAACTTCCTTCCGGAAGGAAGAACAGAAAGTACAACGCTTTATCTTTGGTGTCAACAACATATTTGCAAAGTTTTGCATGATAACGGCTTTTGTAAAGAATTTCTGTTCCGTCAACGACCTTGCGCATATAGTTGTCATCGGTAAAACAGCGTTCAAACTTCAGGTTCGGCATGGTGCGGGATTCCAGCTGCCAGGTACCGTTCCGGACATCGAAAAAACGCAGCCAGAACCCGCCTTCAACTGCACTTGTGCTGAGGGAGGCGTCGCTGCTGCTGGATTCCGGCAGAGTGATCATCACATCACCGGCGGGCGGGAGATAGGTGCTGCCCTGTGTGATCCCGACCCGTGGTTCAAACCAGATCAGACCGGATTCCGGATCCCGCGCCATCTCCTTGCGGATCGTATCGCAGCCGCAGAGAATGAAAAGGGACACCGCAGAAAGAATGAGTTTTTTCAGCATTTTTTTCTCCTTACAGACAATGGGGCAGCACGCTGATGATGTTGGCAGCAAAACTGCCTTCCGAGTCGAGTTTACCCGCCAGAATATCATCTTCCGTGAAAACGGAGCAGAGGATGAATCCGCCATTTTGCCGGGCGTAGTCATAGATCACACAGATCCTGCCGTCCGGCAGTTCGGTCACATCCGGATAAGATGTCTGTTCCCGGAGATCCAGCACCAGCTTGCCGGACCAGGTCTTGCCGTCGTCATCGGAAAGGCGCGCGGTCATATTCCGGCGTGCGGACGAGCTGTCATTATGGACCAGCAGCAATCTGCCGGATTTGAGTCTGCCGAGATACGCTCTGGAGTCGGGACCGGGGATGGGGCTGACAACGACTTCGCTCCACGTGCAGCCGCCGTCCTTTGAGAAGGATTCAAAATAGCCTTTTTTCATGCGGATCAGCATGCCGAGCGAGCCATCTTTGAGCTGATAAATGGAGTGTTCATCGAAGCGTGCAAGTTCATCGGGAATGTGGACCGAGCCCCGTTCAGTGAAGGTTGTGCCGTTATCTGTGGAGACAAACATTTTTGCGCCCGTATCTTCCGAAGGACGGCGCTCCTGATTGACATTCCAGATGGAGAGAGGCAACGCCCATTCGCCGTTATCGAGGACAACCGGTTTGTTCATCATGATGCCATCGCCGATCCGGACGAGGTAAGTCCACTCCAGTTCTTCTGCCGGGGCATCCGGATTTGCGCAAACGCTGTACCACACACCCGCATGACCGTCCCAGATGTCCCAGAGTTTCTGCGATTCTGTCTGCGCCCAGAAGAGATACAGCCTGCCATCCGGCGCCACGAAAAATGTGGGATCGTAGGCTCGGATCTTTTCCTGCGGAGGATCAATGACTGCTACCGGTTTGCTCCAGTTTTTTCCGCCGTCATCGGAGAGTGCGACCATCACAAAGTTTTCCGCACCCTCACCGGAACCGCCTCCGTACCATGCGGCGAAAAGTCTGCCTTTGAGAGTGGCAACGATGCTGGGGATTCCCTGAAAAAGACGGTTTTGCAGTTCGTGTTTTTCGATTGGTTTGCGAACTGGGACAGCGGTATATTCCATAAGTCATTTTTCCTTAAATTTAATATTATCAGTTGTCAGATTTTGCGCTGCTGTTACCTCATATTCTACGGTAGCACCTTTTTTTACCTTGTCAACTCCTTTTCTCACAATCAATCGGAAAAAGCAGAAAAAAGGCGGGAGAAGGATAGCCTTCGGTGTCGAACCTTTTACGGTTCGTTTTTGCTTACGCAAAAAAAGCGGCATCGCTTTCGCTTTGCCGCTTAATCCATCTGCTTCGCATTTTCATTTCGTTTAAAATGAAAATGGCTCCGGCAGTAGGATAGCCTTTGCTTCGCT
>JAGAPM010000036.1 GCA_017623265.1 Lentisphaeria bacterium
ACTGCAGAAATTGCGGAGCGCGTACCGGAAAAACATTTACTTGTAACAAGTGCGGGGAATGGGGATGTGAAAACTGCATGAACCAGGTGTTTCTTGCCGATTAATATTATCACAAACGCTGCAAAAATCCCAATACAGAGTTTGCAAAAAACAGAAAAGCCGCAGCCGGAAAAAAGAAAGAACGGATCGCAGAGATCGTTGCTATCAACAAGCAGCATTATGAACTGCAGGTGCAGGTCGATGCGCAGGCTGCCAAACTGGCAGATTATCTCATTGCTGCCGCACAGAAAAATATCCCGGTTCAGGATCAAGTCAAAGTTATGACACAGCTGACCGGAAAGCTCAATGCCGCAAAATACTGGGCTGTCCTTGCCGCCAATGCATCTTTACCCGTGATTCAATATTATTGGCCTGCGGAGGATTCTGAAGAGCAGTATCTGCAGGCGAAAAAAGTAATGGAAGCACCTGCGCCGCAGTCCTATTCCAATGCGGATTTCGGAACGATTGATCCGAAACAATGGGATCGTTTTGCAAACAATGATGATTGGCGACTTCTCCGGGATAGCAAAAAAGACAAACTTTCCGGGATCAGGATCGCAAAGAAAAAAGGTCCCCTCGCATTTGCTCTCGGCAGATCCAAAAAAGATAATTCGATCCGCGGTGTTGACAATACGGAACGCATCCTGAATGCCTGTGCGATCAAAGGTAATGTGGAAAATCTGAAATACTTTGAGGCTCAATGCGGTGGCTTCAATGATAAAGACAGACTCAATTTTATTCTTGCCATCTTGAAAGAGTATGTGATGGAAAGAGATAAAAATAATTTTGTACAAAAGAGACTTGATGAAATCGATAAGAGGATCAAGGTCGCTGAAGATAAATATGAAGAAACAGATTTGCAGAAGAAAAAACAGGAGTTTTTGAAGAAGAATCCGCTCAGTACATATAAACCTTCACCGGAGATGATCACCTATCTTTTGAAGCCGTATCAGGGCGCTTATCAAGATTTCCGGAAGACTTGCAGTGAAGAACTCACGCGTTTTATCAACACCTATTACGGTTGCGGAGATTCTTTGGATAAAAACGGGAGAATGATATACGGATACGATAAGGATATGAAGTATGCCAATCAGCTGTTTGATGAAATGCTGGCGGGTGTTGATCAAACTTCAATTCCGATGCTGGTCACGGCAAAAGCGCGAACTGAAAACTTGCGGAGAATGCAGGAAAAGGCGAAAGCGGATGCTGCCGCCAGAGTAAATGCCGCAAAAGAAAAGGCTGCCGCAGAAGCAAAAGCAAAGGCTGAAGCTGCAGAAAAGAGTATCGAAGGACAGGTTGACAAGGCGCTCAATAAAGTCTTCAATCTCTTCTGAGGTCGAGGAATTGATCTGAAACAGAAAGAGCTGTTGCAAACCATGAGGAAAGCAACAGCTCTTTTTTTATGCCTTTTCAGCGGGAAAAATCGGTTCTGCCGGAGAGTGCGGCGGCGATGGTGGCTGGGTCCGCATAGCTCAAGTCTGATCCGGCGGGCAGTCCCCGGGCAGGGCGGCTGATCCGCAGATCCCGGTCTTTCCAGCGATTCGCCAGATAGACCGCAGTCGCCTGTCCTTCCACATCCGGGCTGAGGGCGAGGATCACTTCCTTGATCAATCCTTCATCCAGACGCTTTTCCAGTTTGTCGATGGTCAGACTTTCGATGCCTTTTCCTTCCAGTGGCGCAATCCTGCCGCCGAGTACATGATAGACTCCCTTGAATACGCCGCCCGCTTCGATGGCACGGATCTGCAGCGCATCTTCCACCACACACAGGCTGGTAACGTCCCGTTCCGTGGAGGCGCAGAAGGGGCAAAGCGCATCGGCACCGGTCCCGTCTGCAAGATTTCCGCAGATGGAACAGATCCCCACCCGTTCCCGCAGAGTCCTCAAGATGTCGGAAAAGGCGATCAGTTTGCTGTCGTCCCATTTCAGTACAGCAAGCGCCATGCGCTCGGCGGAGCGTTTGCCCACGCCGGGCAGGGTCTTGAAGAGTTCCATCATTTCGGCGAGCGCACCGGGAAAAGGGATCTGCATTATTTATTCACTTTCTGGATCGCCTGATCCAGCGTTGCTTCGTGTTCTTTGTTCCGGCTCATGCCGAGACGCAGGGCTTTTTCGTATTCCTGTTTCGCCTTGTCTGCCTTTTCCGCTTTCAGGTAGAGGCGGGACATCGCCATGTGGGGCTGCCACGCATCCGGATTCAGGTCCGCTGCAATCAGGTATTTCCACATGGCTTCATCCAGTTCGCCGGCTTTTTCCTGTTTTTCTGCTTCAGCAAAAGCGTCATTATACTGTTTCAGCACTTCCGGAGCAAGTGCCGGTTTTTCCGGTTCCGGCGTGACGACCGGAGCAGGGGCGGGAGCAGACTGCTGAACAACAACGGTCTGCTGTTGTTCAACCGTTTTTTCAACCGGAGCGGGGGCAGGGGTATCCACTTTTTTGCCGGAGGGCGTAATACGGATTCCGGTAGTGACTGTCTGCTTCAGCGCTTCGGTGGTGCGCTGCAGTTCTTTGATCTCTTCCAGATCTTCCCGTGCCTTGATCGCATCTTTTCTTGCGGCGGCGGCGAGGGTTTCGGCATTTTCCAGCTCACCTTTCAGTCGTTCGATTTCCTGTGCCTGCGCCATGTGTTCTTTCATGATCTGGTCGATCACTTTATCTTTTTCTGCCATTTTTCCTTTGACGACCGTATCGTTTCCGGCGGACCATTTCTGGATTTCAGCCTGGAGAAGATTGGTCTTGCGGAGCGCAGCATCAAGCTGTTTTTCCAACTGACTGTTCTGGCTGGAGAGTTTCGCTTTCTCCTGTTTCAGCCGTTCCAGTGAGACCTGCGTGGTGCTGTGTGCTTTTTCCAGTTTTTCCGCTTTCTGTGTCATGGCGTCCAGTTCAGCGGCAAGTTTCTTGCCCTTGACATCCGCCGTCACTTCCGAGCGGAGTTTTTCCAGTTGCGCCTTGACGGAGAGCAGCTCTTTCTTGGTCTGGATCAGATTTTCACCGGCAGTTGTTTTTTCGTTCCGGAGACTGCGGATCGTTTCGTTGAGTTTCAGATTGTCTTCCCGCAGTTTTGTCATTTCGGCTTTCGCAGCTGCAGAGGAATCCTTTGCCAGTTTATCCATGGTCTCGCGCATATTTGTCAAATCATTCTGCAGCTTGCTGATCGTCTGTTCCCGTTCTGTGATCTTTGTACGGGCTGCGTTCAGATCCTTTTCCAGATCTGCCAACGCCTTTTCCAGCTTTTTGACTTTTTCCGTATCGACTGCCGGGGCAGACGGAACAGATTTCTTTGCATCCGCCAGCTGTTTCTGCAGATCGCTGTTCTGCTTTTTCAGTTCATCGATTGCTTTTGTATCGACAACCGTCTTGACTTCCGTTTTGACCTGAACCGGTGCGGTTTTTGCTTTTTTGATCGCTTCATTCAGATCCGCCAACTGTTTTTTCAGCCGGTCGTTTTCACTCTTCAGCAGGGAATTCTGTGCCTGCAGGGTGCGGGCGGCTTCCTTCGCAGCAGTGATATCGGCAG
>JAGAPM010000037.1 GCA_017623265.1 Lentisphaeria bacterium
CCTATATGAGCCCCGAACAGTTCGCCGGGGAAAAACTGGACACCCGGAGCGATATTTACAGCTTGGGCGTGACCCTTTATCAGATGCTTTCCGGTGAGCTGCCTTTCGATGCGGAAACATTGCGCTCTATCGCCCGGCAGCATTTTGAAGTGGCTGTCCCGGACATCAATAAAAAAGTCAGCGGTCTGCCGCCGAGTGTAGGAAAACTCATTAAAAAGATGATGGCGAAAACGCCGGAAAAACGGTTCCGGGATATGGAGGAACTGTTGAGTGAGATCTGGCAGATCCGGCAGCTGACTGCGCCCAATCAGGATATGGTCCCGGATGTACATACCATTTCACTGCGGCGATTGGATTATGATGTGCAGCTGCAGCAGAAAAATGATTCACCGTCTCTTGCTGCATCTGCATTGCCTCCGAAAAACGAGACCGGAAAATCTTCGGGAAGAGTATATTTCGGCATGTTGCTGCTGATCTTTCTGTTGATTACCATTATTGCGGTGCTTGCGGTTTCCCTGCTGAAGACCAGACCGGTACAGCAGGCACGACAGGAAAAACAGGAGGAAAAAGAAAATCCGATTTACGAACAGCTTGCAAACTTTGAAAATCTGGTGGCAGATCCGGCGCTGGGGTTTGAGGAACTGCAGAAAAGTGCTACCCCGCTGCTCGCAGAACTGGAACAAAACAGTGAAATGCACCCCGTTCAGAAAGATGCGCTGGAAAATTTTGTGTTGAATCTGCTGAAAGATCGTACCGCAAAAGCCCGTGAAGCTGAAATTCAGCAACAGCTGGATGAACAGCGCGCGATGATCAGTTCCCTGAAACTGGAACTGGAAAGCAGCCATGGAAATGAGGAATCGCTGAAGAAGACCGTGGATGAACAGCAGAGAAAAATCAGCGACCAGATTACACAGCTTGCGGAAATGGATTTGTTAAAAAAAGATCTTGAAAAAGTTCGGAAAGATCTGCTCCGGGAGCAGAAAATGGCGCAGGAAAGCGCACATTCCGTTCAGAACGGGATCAATCGGAAATTGTTGCTTTTCTGGGAAAAACAGGATTATGAAGTATGTATGAGCTGGCTGGATGAAATGAAGGAAAAGTATCCGCAGTGGAATACCCATCTTGATAATCTGAAACGGTACAACCGGATTTTGATCAAAACTGCAGATAAGTTGAAACAGGTCAAAACGGAAAGCGCCGGACTTGTGCTTTATTCCGGAACAGTTTCCCATCTTGAGAACGGCGTGGTTTGCTGTTTTGTGAAAGACGCAAACGGGAGCATCAAAGTCAACAAGATCCCGTGGAACGAGTTGCCTACTGATGATATTCTGAGTTTGATCAATCATGAAAAACGGATCCTTCCCGCCGGGGAAAAGCCCGTACCACCCCTGTTTGCAGAAGATCAGATGCCGCTGGTCCGGTCTGTCTATAACATTATGACCGGAGATTGTTCCTCTTTCTATGCCACAGCTGCCGCCCAGAATGCCGGTACTGTCCTGAAACTGATCCCGGAAGAAGACCTTGTCAGCTTGCGTCTTCTTGCCGATATAAAGTCGCAGGCATTGGCGGACCTGATCCGGATCCTGTGCGAAAACGGAAAAGTCTCTGCAAAGATTTTGTTCCAGCGTTATCAGAAATTTTGTCAGAATTCACCGGCATATACAGAGAATATCAAAGCTCTTCAACCTTATTTTGAGAAAAAAGAATCGGTTCGGCCTGTTGACAAAACGGCAGCCCCGTGATATATTTAATTTGAAAGCACCAGCAGAAAACAGGAGAACAGGACCATGGAAAAACTGCCTACCGGAAATGAAACGATCCTGATCGTCGATGACCAGGAAACCGTTTGGGACTTTTTGATCGAGGCACTGCAGAATTTGGGCTACACTGTGATCATTGCAGAAAACGGTGAAGATGCCGTTTCCATCTGCCGGGAGTCACCGGGCAGCATCGATCTGGTCCTGTTGGATATGATCATGCCGAAG
>JAGAPM010000038.1 GCA_017623265.1 Lentisphaeria bacterium
GCCTTTCAGCACTTCCGCTGCTGCACGCAGGTCATTGATTCTGCCGTTGGTGCAGCTGCCGATATAGACCTGATCCACTTTCGTGCCGGTCATTTCACGGACTGTCTTCACCTGATCCGGCTTGTAGTTGAAGGTCACCACCGGTTCCAGTTCAGCGGCATTGATTTCCAGAACCTTGACATATTCCGCATCGGCATCCGGGAGCCACTTGCTATACTCGGCGAGGGCGGCTTCTTTGCTTTCAAATTCGCCGGAGATGAATTCCCAGAGATAGTCCACCGTCTTTTCATCCGGCAGGCAGATCCCGCAGGTCGCACCGGCTTCGATCGCCATATTGGAGAGGGTCATACGGGAATCCATATCCATCGCGCTGATGGTGGAGCCGGCGAACTCAATGACCTTATCCGTTGCGCCGTTTACGGTCAGAGTCTTGATGATGGTCAGGATCAGGTCCTTGGCATAAACGCCTTCCCGCAGGTCGCCGTTCACATTGATGCGGATCGTTTCCGGTTCGCGCATGGAAACAACGCCCTTGAGGATGCCCACTTCCAGGTCCGTGGTGCCGACACCTGCCGCAAATGCGCCGAATGCACCGTGGGTGCAGGTGTGGGAGTCACCCATAATGACCGTGAAACCCGGCCGGACAAAGCCTTTTTCCGGGAAAATCGCATGGCAGACGCCGTTGCGACCGATGTCAAAGAAGTCTTTGATGTTCTGACGGTGCGCCCAGTCACGCAGGGTCTTGCCCTGTTCTGCCGTCTTGGAGTCTTTTGCCGGTGTCACGTGGTCGATCACCGCCTTGATGCAGGAGCAGTCAAAAACACGGTCTTTACCACGGGCGATCAGATCGTTGATGGCGATCGGTGTGGTGATCTCATGGCAGAACACACGGTCCAGTTTCAAAACGGAAACGCCCGGTGCCGGTGTGTCGATCCGGTGCGCATCAAAGATTTTTTGTGCAGCTGTTTTACCCATTTCAGGATTATCCTTTCTTCTTGTTTTTCTTATAATATATCATATTTTACCACCTTTTACAAGCAGAAACATTTGCATTTTGAAAAAAGTAATTTATATTTGACTTAAAGACCGAACCTCAAGGAGAAATGATTGTGAAGATAAAAGATTTTATGCAGGAGCTTTACGACTGGACTGATAACGATGCAAGCCACTACAATGTGACATGCGATACGATCAAAGCCGGCGATCCCGAACAGGAATTGAAAAAAATCGCCGTCACCATGTTCCCCACCCCGGATGTGATCCGGCAGGCGGAAGCGTGGGGGGCAAACCTGCTGATCGTGCATGAACCCACGTTTTACGATCATTGGGACAGCTATGAGACCATGGAGAAGACCACCGGTTTCAAACGACAGATCCTCGACATGAAACGCAAGTTTATTGCGGATCATAACATGACTGTTTACCGCTACCATGACCATCCCCACTACCGGGTGCCGGATATGATCTCGGAAGGTATGATGCGGGACGCAGGGCTGGATGGTGTCTGGAGCCGCGGCAGTTTCTACGGGGTCAGCCGTTTTGAACTGAACGAACCCATGAACCTGCAGGATCTGGTGTCCACCCTGGAGAAAAACTGGAACATCCAACGGATCCGGATCGTGGGCGCAAACAATCAGCCGGTGCGAAAACTTTCGCTCTGTTTCGGTACACCCGGACATCTCGAAGATGAACTGGGAGAATGCGATGTGGTCCTCACCGGAGAGATCGTGGAATGGATGACCGGCGAATTTGCAAAAGATTGTACGCAGATGGGGATCCCGAAGACCGTCCTGGTGATGGGACATGCCTGTTCCGAACGGAACGGTATGATGCTGCTGGCGGATTTGATCCCGCAGCACTGGAGCAACTTTGATGTCAGATATTTTGAATCCGGCGACTGCTGTACCTTCGGGAAGTAAGATGAAAAATCCCATCGAAAAAGAAGGCTGGGAGCTGACATTCTGCGATGACTTTGACCGTCCGCAGCTCAATGATATTTACTGGTATCCCGCCTATCGGTCCGGTCGGGTGGAGTACCTGAACCGGATCGGAGCGCCTCAACGATGGGTGGACCACAACGCCCATTTTGTTATTGAAGACAGCCTGCTGAAACTGCGGATCTCCAACGATCTGCCGTTCCGCCCGGAGAAAAGTCATCCCTGCGTCAGCTGTGTTACGACCAGCGATCACCGGGTGGGCGCCACGCCCGATCAGTATGTGGTCATGGAGAAGTTTTCCCAGAAGTACGGCTGGTTCGAGATCCGCTGTAAAATGCCCCGGGGCGAAGGTTTGATGAGCGCTTTCTGGCTCCATCATGTGGACCCCGCGAAGCAGGAATACAGCATCGACGGCAGAATGAAGGGGCTGGAAGACGGCGTGCTGGAGATCGATATTTTTGAACAGCAGGGCAGATACATTACGGATCTGGGCAGCAAAGTGGACCTGAACGTTCATTTTACGAAGGGATGTCACGATCTGGTTGCCTTGCCGGAGGATCTTTCTGCCGACTTCCATACCTGGGCGTGCGAGTGGGAGGAAGGCTGCATCCGCTGGTATCTGGACGGACGGGTCATCAAGGAATATACCGGACCTACACCGCCGGAAAAGATGTTCGTGCTGATCGCCCTCTTTCAATACAACGGCTGGATCGGAACGATCGATCCGGAAATGGTCTACCCAAAAGATTTTGAGATCGACTACGTGCGTGTTTACAAGCGCATCCCCTGACCGCGCCTTTTTCTTTGACACAAAAAAAGGGGTGCATCAGCACCCCTGAATTTCGCATTTTCAACTTCTGAACAGAATCAGAGTCCCTGTGCGATCATGGCATCGGCGACCTTCCGGAAACCGGCGATGTTTGCGCCCATTACATAGTTGACCGTGCCGTCTTCCTGCGTGCCGTTGGCGACACAGGAGGCGTGGATATCGGTCATGATCTGATGCAGTCTTGCATCGACCTTTTCCGCAGTCCAGTAGCCGTGACCGGCGTTCTGGCTCATTTCCAGACCGCTGGTGGCAACACCACCGGCATTGACGGCTTTACCCGGTGCGAACACCACGCCGTTTTCCTGGAAGCAGGCGACCGCTTCCGGCGTGCTGCCCATGTTGGAGACTTCTGCAACAGCCTGAACACCATTCTTGACCAGCATGGCGGCATCGTTGCCGTCCAGTTCGTTCTGGGTGGCGCAGGGCATGGCGATGTCTGTCGGAACTTCCCACGGACGTTTGCCTTTCCCTTCCACAAACTTCACCTGCGGGAACTTGTCTGCGAAGCCCTTGATACCGAGCCGTTTTTCGCGGACAACCAGCATGTAGTCGATCATTTCATAGGTCAGACCGTCTTCCACGTACACATAGCCGTCGGAACCGGAAATGGTGATGACCTTTGCACCCAGCTGGGTCGCCTTGAGTGCCGCACCCCAAGCCACGTTACCGTAGCCGGAGAGAGAAACCCGTTTGCCCGCCAGCGTTTCATTCTTCAGACTGAGCATGTGTTCCACAAAGTAGACTGCACCGAAACCGGTCGCTTCGGAACGGATCAGAGAACCGCCCCAGCCAAGACCCTTTCCGGTCAGAACACCAGTGAAGGTATTGGCAAGGTGTTTGTACTGACCGAAGAGGTAACCCACTTCACGGGCACCCACACCGATGTCCCCTGCCGGAACGTCCGTGTTCGGACCGATGTGACGATAAAGTTCACGCATGAATGCCTGACAGAAGTACATGATTTCCCGGTCGCTCTTGCCCTTGGGATCGAAGTCTGCGCCGCCTTTGCCGCCGCCCATGGGCAGGGTGGTCAGAGCGTTCTTGAAAGTCTGTTCAAAGCCCAGGAACTTGAGGATGCTCAGGTTCACGCTGGGATGAAAACGCAGACCGCCTTTGTAGGGACCGATCGCACTGTTGAACTGAACGCGATAGCCCATATTGACCTGAATTTCGCCTTTGTCATCGATCCAGGGTACCTGAAATTGAA
>JAGAPM010000039.1 GCA_017623265.1 Lentisphaeria bacterium
CCGGGGAATCCCGTACCAGCAATATACCGCCCGCATGAACCGCTGCAGCGTACACCGTTTCAATCTGGTGGAGGACGCCATTTCCAAAGCGGAACAGGAGGGATACGATGCGATCCTGATGCCGGGTGACTTTTTGAGTTTTCCTTCAGCAGCAGGCGTGGAAAAGTTTGCAGCATGTTTTGAACGCTCCAAAGTGCCGTGTCTCTTCACCGCCGGGAATCACGACTGGCATTTTGAAGGAATGGCGGGCACGGAAGAAGAGTTGCGCCGGGAATGGATCAACAAACTGCTGCTGCCCCTTTACGGCGGACGGGACCCCATGGCGTATGCAGTAACAGTCAAAGGACTGAAGATCCTGATGCTCGATAACTCCACTTATGAGATCCTGCCGGAACAGCTGGACTTTCTGGAACGGGAACTGGCGGAAGGACTGCCGGTGATCATCGGTTGTCATGTGCCGTTTTATGTTCCGGGCAGAAACATCTTTTTCGGTTGCGGACACCCGGACTGGAAAGGGGCAAACGATCCCTATTTTGAGATTGAACGGCGGGAACGGTGGCGCGCAGAAGGTCATACGGAAGTCACCATGAAGTTTTATGATCGGGTGATGGGATCGCCCCTGATCGCCGGGATCATTGCCGGACACATGCACCGTTTTTCGCTGGATCTTCATGCCGGAAAATTTCAGGCGGTCGCCGCCAATGACCGGTTGCTGGATATACATATAAAAAGTTGATTTTTTATTTCCGCAGACTTGATTCTGTTCCGGGAAGGTCTAAATTACCGGAAGCAATGATTTTTGAAAGGAAACACAATGAAAGCATATCCCATTTATCCGCAGCGCAAGGTCTTTGATCTGGATGGATTACATGACTTTGCATGGTTGGGAGATTCTGTAACTCTCGCAGATTTTTCGCCGGAAAGCGTGGCTGATTCTAACGAAAAAGCCGCCGTCCCCGGTGCGTTCGATATGTTTTGCGATCACTACGGTCAACGGGGACTTGCGGTCTACCGCTTTCCTCTTTACGAACTGCCGGAAAAAAGGACACTCCGTCTGAAGATCGGCGGGTTGGGGCTGGCAGGAAGAGTGTTCTTTGACGGGAACGAGATCGCCCGGTCCTCCGCCCCCTATGCGCCCGTTACTGCCGATTTTGCTTCCGGCTGCGGAAAAACTCATGAGCTGATCATTGCAGTGGACAACCGGTTCGATGCCCAGACACCTTATGCCTTTTTCAAAGCGTATTACGATTTTTACGGTTTCGGCGGCATCTACCGCAGCGTTTCACTGGAAGTGTTGCCGGAAACGGATTTCCTGGAACGGGTGCAGGTCACAACGCTGGATCTGAATACGGGAAAAGTCGCTCTGAAAAT
The DNA here is from genome assembly GCA_017623265.1 of Lentisphaeria bacterium. GTDB lineage: Bacteria > Verrucomicrobiota > Lentisphaeria > Victivallales > UBA1829 > SIG77. The sequence continues at coordinate 1,372 of JAGAPM010000039.1, forward strand.
TCTGACAAACAGTAGAAAAAACGAACTTTCTTTCCGTATCACTTTCGATCACGGAAAAGAGGAAGCAATCACCCTGCCCTGCAACGACGGCGTGGCAGAATGGATCACCCATGTGCCGGATTTCCGGATCTGGTCGCCGGAAGATCCCACTCTGCACACCGTCACCGTTGCCCTGGAAAGCGATTCCATCGTGGAACGGTTCGGGCTGCGGACAATCGAGGCACGGGACAGAAAAATTTTCCTGAACGGGAAAGAAATTTTCTTTGACGGGATCAACCGGCATGAAAGCGATCCGCAGCTGGGCCCGGTCCA
>JAGAPM010000040.1 GCA_017623265.1 Lentisphaeria bacterium
AATATCAATCACACCGGCAACACCTTGAGTCTGACCATGGAAGGCACCATGATCGGCACACCGGCATACGCCTCTCCGGAACAATGCCGCTGCGCGCGGGATGTTGATACCCGGGCTGATATTTACAGCCTCGGTGCAACGCTTTACGAAATGCTGACCGGAAAACCGCCCTTCTCCGGAAAAAACGAGTTTGATGTCATTGCAAAAGTCCTCAAACGCATGCCGGTTCCTATTGAACAGCTTGCTCCGAACATCAAGCCGGGGATCATCAAACTGATCCGGAAAATGATGGCGAAAGACCCGGCTGACCGTCCGCAGACCATGTTGGATCTGCTGGAAGAATTGTATAAATTTGAACGGCGTCAGAACAATATGCTGGAACCGCTTCAGCAGAAACTGATTGAAAAACGGGCGGAAGAAGTGGCACAGAAACGTTTGAGTGTCATTCTGAACACCACCCTCAAGGCGCGTCAGAAAAAAGCGATCTTCTACTCCGTTTCCGGCTTTATTCTGATTCTGGCATTCTCTGCCGGGGCGTTTTTCTACTACAAGAACAGGCCGATCGAAAGTACGATTACCATAGGCGAACAGCCGATTGAACAGATCATCAATCAACATCTCCGGATTGAGCAGGACCGGGAACGGGGGATCAAGTTCAATAAAAACCTGAAAGTTCTGCAGCGTTTTCCGGTGAATCTGACCATAGCGGAATATCAGGTTCCGCAAGGGATCACGCGCATTGAAAATATGGCTTTTGCAGAAAATACCAGTTTAAGAAAAGTCACGATCCCGGATTCCGTGACCAGCATCGGCGACAAGGCATTTCTTGATTGTACCGCTTTGGAGGAAGTTGTTTTGCCGGATACCATCACAAAATTAAACTCCCAGGTTTTCTCCGGCTGTACTGCGTTGAAGAAGATCGGTCTGCCCGATACCCTGACCATGATCGATGAACGCGCCTTCAGCTGTTGTTTTGCGCTGGAAACGCTGGTCCTTCCGGCAACAACCGAACAGGTGAAAGATGATTGCTTCACGCTCTGCCGGAATCTGAAACGTATTTCTGTTCCGGAGCAACTTGCCGATCCTGAAATAATCGTTTCCTGGGGACTTCCGGAAAATTGCGTTGTTTTCTGCAACAACAAGGAGATTTTCCGCGCCGGTCCGGAATCGGTCAAGGACAAAAACGGGATCCGGTTCAGCAAAGACGGCAAGACGCTTCTGCGCTATCCACCGGAACTTGGCACCACGCACTACACAATCCCGGACGGGATCACCGGGATCGGTGAAAAGGCGTTTTCCGGTTGTACCGATCTGAAAGTGGTCATGATTCCGCCCAGTGTTGTTTTTATTGATCACAACGCATTCTCCGGCGTTCAGGCGGTCAAACTGCTGCCGGGCAATGAAATGTTTGAAATGGATGCCGCCGGTGCCCTGATCGATAAGCAGGAAAAACGGCTTGTCTATTTCCCCCGCAGCTACAAGGGGAAATATGTTATTCCGGATACGGTGCGTGCCATCTGTGATCATGTCTTTTATCATTGCACCGTAACGGAACTGGTCGTTCCGGAAAGTGTGGAAGAAATTGAAAACAATGCTTTTTCAAATTGTACCTCCCTGCTCTCTCTGACGATTCCTGAAAAATTCTTTGACTCCCGGATCGACACCTGGAACCTTCCCCGGGATTGTCAGGTCAACAATCTGAATGAAGAGGAAGAAGAAGAACTGGAGGCACAGGAAACACAGGTCTCCGCTTCTCCGGTGCAAGTCGCCACAGCCGCCCCCGCCGCTCCGGTTGTCCGGCAGTTTCCATTGGATATGGAAAAGATCAGTGCCGATAAAAAGCGCGGGATCGTTTTTTCCGCAAATAACCGTTCTCTCCTGCGTTATCCCACCGGTCTTCCGGATAAATCATACACGGTTCCGGATGGCATCACAAGTTTGGATCAGAATGCCTTTTTTGCGGCACAGCATCTGACCGAAGTCACACTGCCCAAGAGCCTGCGTTACATCGGTCCCGGTGCATTTTCCTCCACAGGGATGAGCAAGATCCTGCTGCCGGAAAATATCAGCGGCTTTTCCGGAACTTCATTCGGACTGCTGCAAGTGACTCTGTCGCCGGATAACAAATTCCTGATCCAGCACAAGGATGGCTCGATCACAACCAATGGCAAGAAAAAAACATTGTTGTATGTCCCCAAAACGTTGCAGGGGACCTACATTGTACCGGAAGATGTGACAACTTTGCCCTATGCAGCGTTTTACTATTGCAAAAATTTGAAATCGATCAAGCTGCACAACGGAATAAAATCGATCGGGCCCTCCGTATTCAACACCTGTGCCTCGCTCCGGGTAATGCAGCTGCCTGCGGGAATGACATCGATCCCGGGCAGTCTTTTCGCACACTGCTCATCGCTGAAATATGTCACGATCCCGGATACGGTCAAGGTCATTGGTGATCTGGCTTTCTTCGGCTGCCATCAGTTGGATGATGTTCAGTTACCTGCCGGTCTCACCCGGATCAGCGGGCAGGCATTTCAGGGATGCGCCTCCCTGCGGAAGATCAAACTGCCGGATTCGCTCATCCTGAT
>JAGAPM010000041.1 GCA_017623265.1 Lentisphaeria bacterium
AAAGACGGCGCGCCCTGCGGTCTGTTTATCGGCTACTACTTAGACGACGAAAAAACCAAAGACGTATGGCATGACGGCTACTATCACACCGGTGACCAGGCATGGATGGATGAAGACGGCTACTTCTGGTATGTCGGTCGTGCGGATGACATTATCAAGACGTCCGGCTACCGTGTCGGTCCCTTTGAAGTGGAAAGCGTGATCATGGAACTGCCGTACGTTCTGGAATGTGCGGTCACCGGCGTTCCGGATCCGGTTCGCGGAAAAGTTGTCAAGGCGAGTATCGTTCTGGTCAAGGGCAAAGAAGGTTCGGAAGAACTCAAGAAAGAGATCCAGGAATATGTCAAGACCCATACCGCTCCGTACAAGTATCCCCGTATTGTGGAATTCATGAAGGAACTGCCGAAAACCGTCAACGGCAAGATCCGCCGGGTTGCTCTGCGCGAAGCCGACAGCAAAAAGTAATCTCATACACAAATGGCGGTAAGTAAAATTACCGCCTTTTTTCTTTCTTATATCAGGGATAAATCAATGAATCTTTCCAAACTGATCCCGGCTCTCCTGCTGGTGCTTCTGCTGTTGCCCCTTTCCGGCAAAGAACGCACGATCCGCCTGATCCAGGATGATGCCCAAGTCCGGTTCGCAAGTAAACTTTACGAACTCAAGTATGTTAAAGCCACCGATATCCGCCCCTATGTGGAAGGTGCGATCAAGCGTTACAGCAAAAATTCCGTGATCGAACGGGTGAACAATCCGCTCGAAAAGAAAAACTATATTGTGATTTCCACCGGCGAAGATTTTTTTCCATACGTGGATGAGCTGGTCGCAGCTATTGACAAGCCCTGCAAGCCCGGCCCGGATGGTTCCAGTATTGCGGGGACCGGTGTTACTCAAATTGCTTATGCGCCCCGTTACCGTACCGGTCAGGATCTGGTGGATGCCATCAACACCTGTCTCCGTTCCAACATGGGGCAGGCGTTCTGGAACGAGGAAAATAACATGGTCTACTGGAAAGATGCCCGCGGTGCGGCGCTTTCCATTCTTGCATGGGTGAAATATCTGGATCGTCCTCTTCCGCAGGCTCGGATCCGGGTCTCCTGCTACGAAGTGCGGGAAAGCTCTCTGCGGGATCTGGGTCTGGATTATCTGGCATGGAAGAACGGACCGGGCATGGATCTCTTCTCGGTTGCATGGAACAATGGAAAAGTCGTTTCCGATGAAGCGCTGCTTCAGCTCCTTGGTGGTGCGGCGCAGCTGGTGGATGTGGCGAAAAACTTTTCCTCTTCATGGAATTGCGGCGGATTTTTTACTGCGCCTCAATTCGATTTAAGCGTCCTCCGTCTGCTCCAGCAGTCCGGAAATGCGAAACTGCTGACTCATGCGGAACTGACTTTCCTCAACACTCCCGTCTATGAGCTGCCCGCAAAAAATCAGGAACGGATCTACACGCTGCTTCTGGCACCGGACTATCAGAACATCAGCAAGGATGCGAATGATCGTACCTCCGTTATGGCGGGGCAGGGCAGTAAGTACATCCTGACGGTGAAAAATCCCGTGATCTGTTTTGACGGTGTATCCTCCACGAAGGAAGGACATCTGCCGGTGACACAGGAGTTTTACAAAAACAACAAGGGCGCAATCCTTTTCGATTACAGCCTGCTGAACCGGGATATTGTGGAACGGAGCAACCGGGGCGAAGAACTGGGCAACTGCACCACGCTCACCGGATCCATGACACTGGGAACCGGAACGGAAAAACTGCTGGCGACTTATGTGCGGGAAAATGATGTGGAACAGACGGTCGGTATCCCGTTCCTGATCAAGATTCCCGTCCTCAAATATCTTTTCGGCACGACAACCACCCTGAAAGAACGGACGTACATCATCATCACGGCGGAAGCTGCGCTGGTGCATCCGGATGTCGCTGCGAAGAAAGGAGAATAAAATATGAAAAAATATATGCTTTTGACTGCCCTGCTTCTTTCTGCCGCTCTTGCTGCGGAAGAGATGGTCCTTACCCCGGCTCCTGCTGTCCCCCGTGTCAACAACAATACGGAAAGCAGTGCTTACGGCGCAAGCGAGGTTCAGACACATTTGCGGGTGGATGTGAAGGAGGATACCAGTGCCGTCCGGTTCATCCGGGACAACAATGCGCCTTTCGTTGTGACCAAAGCCTTCCCGCTGAAGCATGCGGATGCTTATGAAATCCGCGGCTATATCGTCGCTGCGATCTCCGGAAAACACTTCAGTTCCAGTCCGGTCACGGTGGATGCCATCAAATTTTATGACGGCTCCAGCATGTTGATCGTTTCCGCCGAAGCATACCGTTTCGAGGAAAACGGCAAGGGGGAAAGTATTGGCAGTATCATCAGCCGTCTGGATAAAAAAGGATTCCCGTACAGCAGCGGCAAGCCGAAATTTATCTATTATCCCAAAGCCAACACCGCTGCCAATCTGAAAAAAATGCTTTTGAATGTGGGGGCGGCAAAGGGAACCAGTGTGGATTTCAGCAACGGGATCGATGCCATTGTGGTGGACGGTCAGCTCAATGCTCTTGTCTTTGCGCTGCCTTACTGGTCCTGGAACAGCGTGAAAACCATGCTCGGTGAGTATGATAAACCGCTGCCGGAAGTTCGGGTCCGTTATAAACTGGTGGAAGTTGACCGGGAAAACGATGATAAGTTCGGAGTCGATTTTCAGAACTGGAAGAACAACGACGGCGTGGACCTGCTCTCTGTCGGCGGAAGATACCGGAACAACTGGGCATCCACTTTCGGCGCTGCCGGACCCGCTCATACCGGCAGCAGCAAGACGGAATATTTTAATGTGAACCCCAAATGGAACACAAAGTATCTGGACTTCCTGACCAGCACCGGCAGAGCTAAAGTCGTAACACACGGAACGCTGGTCGCCCGGAATCGGAAACGCTCCACCCTCAATGTGGCATCCGGTTTGTTCTATGACGATGTGTCGCAAAACGCAACCGGAACAACGGTGAATGCACAGATCGTGCCGGGTGATGAAAAAGCACCCGCGGATATGATGATCCAAAGAGGAAAGAAACAGGAAACAGCCGCCGCCGATGGCTTTGGTTTTGATCTGGTCATTGATCCGGTCGTGACCGGCAGCAGTGCCATGTTGACACTGGATCTGAGCAGCATCAGCCTCATTGGGTGGAACAGTAACGGCTCCCCGCGCCTGAACCGGAGTCAGTATAAGACCGCAGTTCAAGTTGGATACAATGGAGGCGAATTTGTGGTCGGCGGCATTCAGAAAGTCAGTGTGGTCCGGGGCGTTTCCGGCTTGCCGTTCCTGAAAGATCTTCCGTTCCTCGGATGGCTTTTCAGCACGGAAAGTGAATCCACAAAAACCACCGATCTGGTCCTGATCCTGCAGACGGAATACGTGAAGCCCGTCGATGCCGTTCCGGAACAGATCCGGCATGATGTGGGAAAGATCGTGGAAGATGTCCAACAGAGCGTCAACAGCCCCGTGAATAATCTTGGCTTTGAGCAGATCGGACTCGATCGGCAGTAAAAGTTCAGAGAACAACAGCGCATAAGGCGCGGTCCCGCCCGGAACGGTGCAGCCGTTCCGGGCGCACTTTTTTTCAGCGGGGCGGGCTTCGCTACGCCGCCGCTGAAAAAAAGCACAAGCCCCACGGCCGATGGCTGTGGGGCTTTGGGACCGCGCCTTGTGTGCTGTTGTTTTGCGGTCAGAGTCCGGCTTCGTTGTTTAATCGGCTGAAGAACTCATCCATGAAAATAGCGCGTTCTTTTGCCAGTTCTCTGCCGGATTCAGTCAGCATTTTTCCGGGAAGATGGCGCAGTTTCACCAGATATTCCCGGTATGCGGAATCGTTTTTTCCGTAAGCATCGGAGTTGACGGCTTCTTCTGCGGTATTGTGGAGACATGCTCCGATTCTGCCGGCAAAATGGAATGCCCTGGCGATACCGAAAGCGCCGGTGGAATCCAGTTTATCGGCATCATATACAATTTTTGCTTCCAGAGTTTCCGGGATGAGTTTGCCGCGATAGCGGTGAGTCCGGATGCAGGATGTCACATGGTCCACGAAATCCGGTTCACAGCCTAATTGTTCCAGTTCGATCCGTACCAGATCCGCGCCCAGTTGAGCGTGATCCTGTTTTCCATCGCTTGCCAGTTCTTCGGGGCGGGCAAAATCGTGGAAGAGGGCTGCTGTACGGACAACGAATGAGTCGGCATCCGGTTCTGTCTGCAGCAACAGTTCGGCGTTGTGGAGGACGCGCAGGGTATGGGCGTAGTCATGACATCCGGGGGCATTGGCAAGTTTTGCTGTTACAATACCCTCGAATGTCTGCCAGAGATCCTGCCTGTTCATTCCTTATGGGTTTCCAGACTTTTCGGCAGTTCCAGTTTCTGGTAGTGGCGGTCTTTGGGGATGACGGTGAGCCACTGGGGATTACCGTGTGCGTCCGGATCAAGATCGATCACGTAGTAGCGTTTGGCATCTTCGTCCCGGTCATAGCCGATGATGGTCCCCTTGGGAATCCGGTTGTGCTTGTCGATGATCGCATTGCGGATCCGGCAGTGTTCTGCGATATCCACGTCGTTCAGCAGAATACAGTTGTGAACGGTGGCATAACTGTGTACGAACACCTGATTGAAGAGAACGGAGTTTGTTACCACGCTGCCGGAAACGATGCAACCATCGCACACAATGGAATTGATGGCTTTTCCGATCCGGGGCAGTCCGTGTTTATCCACTTCCTCGTTATGCACGAATTTAGCCGGAGGCAGACTGAAATGGTAGTTGTAGATGGGCCATTTTGTATTGTAAAGATCCAGCTGCGGTTTCGTGGCGCGGAGATCCATATTGGCTTCGAAAAATGCTTTGAGCGTACCGACATCGCGCCAGTAGGGCTTATCTTTGACCGTCTGACCGGGGATCACGTTATCATAGAAATTGTAGGCAAAAAGCCGTTTCGTTTCCACCAGACTCGGAATGATATCTTTCCCGAAGTCATGACTGCTTTCCTTGCAGGCGTGGTCGGTCTTGAGCAGATTCAGCAGATGATCCGCTTCAAAGATATAGTTCCCCATGGAGGCGAGACACATGATGCTGTCATTGGGCAGTGTCTTTGGATTTTCCGGCTTTTCCTGGAAGCCGACGATCCGCCAGTCTTCATCCACCTCAATGATGCCGAACTGATGAGCTTCCTGCACGGGAACGGGAATTGCTGCGATGGTGGCGATGGCACCGTTTTCAATATGGAAATCCACCATCTGCCGGAGGTCCATACGGTAGATATGGTCGCCGCCGAAAACAGCCACCTGATCGGGGGCAAAGTCTTCGATCAGGTGCATATTCTGGTAGATGGCATCTGCCGTGCCGCAGTACCAGGAGCGGTCTTCGGTCTGCATCTGTGCCGGGACTGGGATGATGAATCTGCCGCGAACCTGTGAACTGGCGATGTTCCATCCGTTGATGATGTGTTCCATCAGACTCTGGGACTTGAACTGGGTCAGCACAAAAATACTGTCGATCCCGCTGTTGACAAAGTTACTGAGTACGAAGTCGATGATCCGGTATTTTCCGCCGAAGGGAACTGCCGGTTTTGCGCGTTCGTGGGTCAGTGGTGCAAGTCTTGTTCCTTCGCCGCCGGCGAGGATCATACCGAGTACAGATGTTCTCATAAATTTTGCCTCCTTGTCATCTTGGGTCGCAGGTTCGCTGTATATTTATATAAAATACTGCAAATCCCGGTTTTTTCAAACCGGGATTTTGTTTTTTTACTTGAAAACCGGGAAGATGATACAGGAGGGATACTGCGCGGAGTGCAGGATCGTCTGTTCCGCCTTCTGCGGTTCGGTTTCAAGAGCGGGCAGCTTTTCGGTATTGAGGTTCCGTTCAAAGTGCGGGAAGTTGCTGCTGGAAATCTCAATACGGATCCGGTGACCTTTCTTGAACATGTACGATGTGAAATCGACATCAAAATTCACTTCACAGGTCTCGCCTTTTTTCATAAAGACGGGATTTTTAAATCCGTTGCGGTACCGCATCCGGTAAATTGTGTCGCAGATATTCATGGGCTTGCCGTCTTCGTACACATCCACGATCTTGACCGTGAAGTCGGTATCCGGTGCGCTGGACTGAACAAAAAGTTTTGCTTTGATCACGCCGGTGACAGTCAGGTCTTTCGTCAGTTCGGGGCTGGTATAAACCAGCACATCCTGACGCTGTTCGATCTCGCTCTGATCACGCATCCCGCCGGAGCCGACCATTCTTCCGCCGCAGGTCGGGACCGGATTCATGGGATCATAAATAAACTTGTCTGCAGGCTGATCCGCCGTGAGTTTCGTGCGTGTCAGATAGCCATCGCCATTGGAGGTGTTGGCGCCGCCTTTGCTGCCCAGATAGAACGGGGTTTCAATAGCGCCGGGAACGGGCCAGGTGTCGGCATAATGCCACTTGTTTTCCCCCATGGTGAAGTAGCAGACTCTGCCGGGAGCTTTGTCCAATTCCGGATCTTTGCCCTTGAGGATGGAGTGGAGGAAATCCAGCTCTTCTTTTTCCGTTACGAGTGCATCCGGTCCGAAGGAGAAATCACCTTCCTTCACATTGACGCCGTGTCCCCACGGACCGATCCGCAGCCAGGAATGTTTCTTGAATTCTTCGCAAATATCCGGGCTTGCCATCAGATCCGTGTAGATCTCCGGACCCTGTCTGCCCAGCAGGTCAAAATAACTGGTCTGGATGAAGAAGGAGATCGGAAGAGCACAC